>NZ_JAVVQU010000014.1:8393-58289 GCF_036655075.1 Niameybacter sp.
CATTACTTATGGCATTACTTTTGCCTCGCTTCTTGGAAGAGGTTGACGTCTTTTTGGTTGTTTTCTTTTTCATATGTATAAACCCCTTTAAACTGTCTACAAGCACAAGGCTTATAAAAAAAATAATAGATGTATACGAAGTATACATCTATTATTATATCATTGAATAATTTTATTTATAAGACTATTTTGCAATAAAGTTCCAGGTTGAAGTGAATCTATTAAAAAATCTTGTGGATTTGAGGAAAAAATACGATCTAATATAAAGCCTTCTTCGGTGTGACAAGCAACCACTTCATAGCCCATGTAATCCACAATATGGTAATCATAGTTTGCTTCAGGTGGCATATACACCGGTTGGACAGCATAATGAATCATTGATTAGCACCCTCTTTAGATTTAATCATTTCATGAAGTTTATGAAGGGCTTCTTTTAGACCACCAATTTCATTAATAATTTTTTCATCAACTGCTTCTTTCCCTACAAGAATAGTCCCCATATCTTTGGCTAATTTCCCAGTATCTAGCATAAGTTGTCTAAAACGTTCAGAAGAAATACCTGAGTTACCAGATACAAACTCTACAATACGTTCTTGCATTTGATCAAAATATTCAAAGGTCTGTGCAACACCTAGAACTGTACCATTCATACGAACAGGATGAATGGTCATTGTGGCACTTGGGGTAATAAAAGCGTAGTCACTTGAAACAGCAATAGGGACACCTATAGAGTGTGCGCCACCTAATACTAGAGAAACCACAGGTTTTTCAAATGATGCAAGGAGCTCAGCAATGGCTAGCCCTGCTTCTACATCTCCACCTACTGTATTAAGAACTACAAGAACACCTTTAATTTTAGGATCATCTGAGAGACCTACAAGTTGAGGAATAAGGTGTTCGTACTTAGTTGTTTTATTTTGTGGTGGCATGCTTACATGCCCCTCTACTTGTCCGATGATCGTAATACAGTGAATGCCACTACCTTCTTCTTGACTTGTTGGAAGCTGTCCAAATTCTTTGATTTCATTATTCGTATCATTTGTTGAAGTTAGTGTATGATCCTCTTCTGCTTGATTTTCAACCTTCTTTTCTACAGGAGGTTGTTTAGGCGTTTCTTTTGGCACATCTGTGTTTTGAAATGGTGTTGTTTGCATTAAAATAAACCTCGCTTTAATTTGCTTTTAGACTTAGTATGCAAAAAAAAGTGAGGCTTATACGTTTTTATAAATTAAATTCTAAATGAAGTGCAGTAATTGCACGACTCACCTGTTCTGCCTTGATAAGACAACCTATAGTTGTAAGAGAGTCAGCTGTTTGTAAAACTTGAATATTCTCTTTATGAAGGGCTTTCATGATACGTGACATAACCCCAGGGACACCTGTCATACGTTCTCCAATAACAGTAACCTTACAGCAGTCTTCTAAAAGAGAATAGGTATAGCCTTCTGTCTTTAAAAGCGTTTCAAGCTTACCTTTATCTTCTACATCAATAGTAAACACCTTTGTATCTGGGAAAATATTAATAAGGTCAATACTAATATGTTGTTTAGCCATGCATTCAAGTAAATCTTGCTTTGCATCCGGCATTTCAGTAAGTTTAACTTGAATACGGTTTAGACGATGTGCTACGCCTGTAATCAGTTTAACAGGTTGTGTTGGAGAATTCTTTTTCACGCTTTGTACAATGGCTGTACCAAGTGCATCCGAAAAAGTATTTTTGATAATGAGCGGAATGTTTGCGCGCATAGCATATTCCACTGCTCGTGGGTGGATGACTTTTGCTCCGCTATCTGCCATTTGGAAAACTTCATTATAAGTAATAGCAGGGATAATAGTTGCACGTTCACACACTCTAGGATCTGCCGTCATAATACCATCTACATCAGTATAAATTTCAATTGATTCTGCACCCACTAATCCACCTAACATAGCTGCTGTTGTATCACTTCCACCTCTTCCAAGCGTAGTGATTTCCCCTTCAGACGTCATGCCTTGAAATCCTGCAACAACTGGAATGACATCTTTTTCAAGATAATCTAAAAGCGCTTCAGGTTTTCCATATAAAAGGTCTGCGCTTTTGTACATAGTATCTGTAATAATACCGCTTTGACCACCTGTTAAGGCAACAGCACTAAAACCAGCTGTTTCAAGCATAGTAGCCATTGTAACAGCTGAAATAATTTCACCACAAGAAAGCAACAAATCGTACTCGCGGTCATTAGGCACGCCTGCTTCATCTTTGACAAACTGTAAAAGGGTATCTGTTGCATAAGGCGATGGTGCGCGCCCCATAGCAGATACAACTACAATAGGTGTCTTACCCGCTTGCTTTGCTTTAACGATTTTTTGTACAACTTGGGCTCTAGCCTCAGGTGTGGCAACAGAAGTTCCCCCAAATTTTTGAATAATGATATTCATGGTTTTAAATCCTTTCAAGAAATTGGCTCATTATCATATATATTATGACAATAAAAAAAGTAGAATCTCTCTACTTTTCTTGTAAATATTGTTCTAATGCTTGTGCAAGTTGGTCTGGGCATGATGTACCACGTCCACGGCAATCAATACCTTTTAAACGGTCAATTGCTTCATGAATTTCCATTCCTTTAACAAGAACAGCAACACCCAGTGTATTCCCAGGGCACCCACTTACAAAGTGCACTTCTTTAATGGTATTATGATCTACCTCAAATTGAATTTCACTTGAACAAACACCTTTTGTTTTAAATTTTTCCATTCTTCCCACTCCTTGTGCCTATTTTCTTTAAAAGTATACCATATGTATATATAAAAAAAAATAAAAAAAGTGGCCCCTCGCCACTTTTTTTATCTAGAAGAATCCCTAATCCTTCTATTGCAGTCCGCTCATTATATTGACTAAATAGCTTCTTACCCTGTTTTATAATTCTACTTTGTGAAAAACTTATTCAGATATCTGTAAGAAGACTATACCATACTGACCTATGCCGTTCAACACTTGTGACATAACTGGACTAAAAAGGGACATAATTAGATACTTTTAGTAAGTGGAATGAAAATCTGTACTTTAAAAGTAGTATCTGTATAAGACACCATGATATCCCCATCATACTTTGAAACCACTTGACGAACATTGGATAGTCCAATCCCATGCCCCGTTGGAGATTGCTTAGTTGTTATAAATTTGCCATTTTGTTCAATCAAGTCTCCACTTCGGCTGTTAATAATTTCAATTAAAGTATAGTGATTGGCTTTCTTCGTAGTGATTAAAATTTCCCGTTCATCTAGACTATTTTTTTGACAAGCTTCTATCGCATTGTCAATGAGATTACTATAAATAACACATAAATCCATGTCTTGTATAGCGTTTAGTAAGTTACCATTAACCTTAATTGCCATTTTGATTTGATAAGCTAAAGCTGCACCATACTTATCAGCTAAAATCGTATCTACAATCAGGTGACCTGTACGAATTTCTCCACGTAACATAGAGATATCTTTTTCAAGAGAAACTAAGTAGTCATGAGCCTCAGCACTATGTCCTTGACGGATTAACTCATGCACACATTGTAAATGATTATGAATATCATGCCAAATACGTCTTGTTGACTCTTCTTTAGCTTCTTGGTTACGATAAAATTCATATTGTTGCTTGACACTTTCTTGACACATTAAATAAAACTGTTTTTCACGTTCATTTCTAATTAATGCATCAAATACAGACCATGTAAAGACATTCGTAAAAAGTAATCCCATGCTTGTAAGCACAGCCGTAAAAGCATTGCTAACTTGTAAATAAGGTGTCCCTATCATAGATTGCATCAATAGTTCAATAATATAGAGTGTAATAATAGGGGATGCATGAAGAATTAACTCTACGGGTTTAAATCCCTGCTTTTTATATTGTACTACTCGATAAATTGTATTAATAATCATAAAGCAAATGACTTTACTCCCCACCCCCATCAATGTCCAATAAGTTTCAAAAGCCAAGGATGCTTGTGGATAGCCCAAGCGATATTTATTAAAGGTCATCAGTGAAAAAATGTCACTCATTGCAACAATGATACCACAAAGTGCTATTACGATAATCCGTTTACTTAGACTACCATCGTAATATACAAAATGATAAATGAAAAAGCTTCCTAAAACACTAAAAGCAGTGAGTGAAGATGGGCCTACAAAAATAACCATAAATCCTAAGCATAAAGCTACTAGCATAAAGGATAGGATCTTTTTCCATTTAGGAACGCATTCTTTCTCATTAAGAAAAAGGCTAGCAAGTCGACAAGATACTGCAAGTTCTACTAAACCTACCATAACATGTCCTATTTTGAAAAACACTAATACATTCATCGATTGCCTCCTAAGTAATGCATGAAGCGGGTCTTGACCTCTTTTTGTTTATATTTACTTAGGAAAACACTATCACCATTATCTAAAATGACTTCAGTAGCCTTAATTAGCTTAATTTTAGCCATGTTAACAATAAAGCTTCTATGGGTTCTAATAAATCCAGCAAAATGTAATTTTTCTTCTAAAGTATTAATATTATATTGACACGTATACTGTTCATCTTCAAGATAAAGATTAGTTTTTCTAATATTACTTTCTATATAATAGATATCTTTTAAATGAATTTTTAAATTCCCGCAGGAAGTAGGGAATATGAAAGAGGGCTCGTCATCTACCACTAAATGATTTGTAATGTCTCTTAATGTATATAGAAAGTCCATTTGTTGAATGGGTTTAATCAAATAATCATAAGCATGAATTTTATACCCTTCTAGCGCATGAGATGCATTGGAGGTAGTAAAAATAATCATTACCTTTTCATCAATTGTTCGAATGTATTTAGCAAGTTCAATACCTGTCATACCATGCATATATACATCTAAAAATAAGATATGGTAATGTTGTCCATCCCACTTTTCTAAGAAAGATTCACCACTCTCATAGTCATCTAAAGTGATCTCACTCCCTCGTTCTGCCATAAACTCTAAAATATACTGCCGCAATTTTTCACGATCGTATTGATTGTCTTCACAAATTCCTACTCTTATCATGTCATCACCATCTAGTCAAAAATTTTCACTTCTATTATAGCGTAAAATGCAGGGGAAAGCAAAAGAAAGAGATTCTAGGCTCTAGCCTAAAATCTCTTTCTTTTGCTTTCCCCTGTTAAACAATGTTCCTCTTCTTGTTGAAGACTTGCATGCCCATGCGTCCTACAAGTATAAAGATGGCATTCTACCATGCGATTATCATGAGTATAGTAATAATACTTGCTTTCCGAATAATTTCTACAATTTACACACTTTTTTTCTTGTACATAATAGCTCACTAAAGTGCCTCCTTACAATAATCATTCTCTTAATATATTTATAAAGGAGACATCCATTTTAGAACATTCTTTGAAAAAAGCATAAAATCATTTGATTTTCATAGGTATACCTGATACTAAAAAGTATACTTCATCAGCTTCACGAGCTAGAAGTTGATTCATACGTCCAGCAATATCTCTAAAGATACTTCCTAAACGATAGGCTGGTACGATACCAAGCCCTACCTCATTAGAAACTAAAATGAGATGTTTATGATGTTTTTGACATGCTGTTACAAAATCCTTAACTTCTTTGGTGATTAGGCCCTCCATCTGATCAATTTCATGACGTGGGATATGATCAAAGTCTACAGGATAATCTAGGAGTAGATTGCTTACCATTAAGGTCACACAGTCCAGCATGACCACCTTAGACTTTTGAAAATCTGGATGTTCTTCTAAAGTGTTAAATCCTTTGTACTGTTCTAGCGTATGCCAATGAGATGGTCGAGCTTCTTGATGCTTTTTCACTCGATCTTGCATATCTTCATCAAAAGCAATTGAAGTGGCGACATAAAGGACATCACCACCTTCTTGTGCAATATGTTTTTTCACAGATTCTTCGGCATAAGAACTTTTTCCACTACGTGCACCACCTAATACAAGAATCATAAGTTTCCTCCTTATTAATATGCTTTTGGCACTACATAAGTTTGTACTTCATCATGGATGATTTTTAAACGGTGATGATACACTTCTTGTAACACATCGCTTTCTAATACAACTTGTTTTGGACCTGTAAGAAGGACTTCGCCTTCTTTTAAAAGGATAATTTCATCACAATATTGAAATGCTAAATTAAGATCATGCAAAATCATAATGACAGTGAGTTGATGCTTATCTTTAATAGTTTTTAACCGATTTAAAATTTCAATGCTGTTATGCACATCGAGCATAGAGATTGGCTCATCTAAAAGCAGTATGGGTGTTTCTTGAGCAAGTGCACGACCAATAAATACTTTTTGTGCCTCTCCTCCACTTAAATGAAGCATCGAACGCTCCAAAAAACCTTCTAGAGAAAGCTCAGTGATTATGTTGTCAATTACAGCTTGGTCTTCTTTTGTCATATGTCCCATATAATCAAGATAAGGATATCGCCCCATACCAAGCATCTCTTCCACAGTAAAATCAATGTCTCTTGGATTTTCTTGAAAGACAAAGCTACAGTGCTTGGCATACTCTTTTACTTTAAGCGTCGTGACATCTTCATTGTTTAAAAAAACGGTACCCTTCTGAGGTTCAATAATACGCATAATATGTTTGAGTAATGTACTTTTCCCAGCCCCATTAGGACCAATAATGCCATAAATGGTATGTGGCTTAAATGCTAGAGAAATCTGTTTTAAAATATGTTTTTCTCCTACACTATAAGAAAGATTACGAATATGAATCATAATGAACTCCTTTTGCGCTCTTTATAAATTAAGTACATAAAGTATGGGGCGCCAAATAATGATGTAATAATACCCAAGGGTATTTCTGAACTGCTTAGAAGTGCACGGGAAAGGTTGTCACAGCATAAGACAAAAATCATACCCAATAATCCTGTAATAGGTAAGGTTCTTTGATAGTTTGCACCAAAAACAAGACGTACCATATGTGGAATAATAAGCCCCACAAATCCTATAGTCCCCGTAAAGCAAACAGTTGTAGCAACCAAAAGGCTACTTAACACAAGAAAGAGTCTTCTCAGTTTACCTACATCTACTCCCATAGCCTTTGCAGCATCTTCACCCATAAGCAGTAAGTTAAGCTCCTTTCGATAAAAAAAGAAACAACTTAAAATAGGAAAAGTAATGAATCCAAGTAGAAAAACACGACTATAGGATGCACCACTTAAAGATCCCATTCCCCAAGCAAACAAAGTTAAGTTCTTGTTGTCTGAGTAAGTTCTAAGTAAAGACAAGACAGCAGAAAAGAAATAGTTAATAGCGAGTCCTGAAAGAAGTAAACGTACAGTAGGCGTTTTACCCTTTGTTCCTGCTAAAGAAGTCACTAAGATATTCGCTATAAGTGCGCCAACAAAAGCATAGATTGGTGAGAATCCTCCTAGCATAAAGCCAATACCTGCCCCTAATGAAGCACCTGATGAAATACCTAACATAAAGGGATCTGCCATATCATTCTTAAAAAGTGCTTGGTAAATAGCACCTGTTACAGCTAAGTTAATGCCTGTTAAAAGAGCCATTAAAATACGAGGAATACGCAGCTGAAAAATAATATTCAGCTGCCCCTCGTCTAAAGTTTCAATATAACCCTCCCCAAGTAAGCGATAAAATAGGATTTTGCACACTTCAAAAGGAGGAATTTTAGAAACGCCAATGGCGATAGAACTTATTGCAAGCACTAGCGTTATAAGGGCTAACAAGCCATAAATCTTATAAAAGGTCTTAGGCTGACTAGGCTTTTTTAGGCTGATCATAGACTATTCCATTTCTGGGTTAATAATTTTTGCAAGGGCTACAAAGGCTTCTGCAAGGCGTGGACCTTGTCTTGAAATCATATCTTGATTAATTTCATAAATATGACCTTCTTGTACAGCTGTTAAATCTTTATAGAAGTCTGTTGTCTCCATCCCCTCTTTGATACCATTACCTGCTGGTACAATAATCATTTCTGGATTACCTTCTACGATTTTCTCTTTAGAAATACTCCAACCCTCTACATCTTGTGCAATGTTTTCCCCACCCGCAAGACGAATCATTTCACCAATGAAAGTATCACCTCCTGCAGTTGAGTCACTATCGCCATACCATACGGCATAATATACACGAGGCTTTTCTTCCTTGTTTAGGGCATTCACCTTTTTAATAGTTTCTTCAATTTGTGTGCGCATGCCTTCAACTACTATTTTTGCCTCTTCTGTACAACCTACTAAAAGACCAATATTTTCAATAGCAGAGTAAGTACCTTCAAAGTTTTCTTGTTCATTTAAGAAAGCAACAGGAATATTAATTTCTCTTAATTTAGCAATAACTTCATCTGAAACATGTGTAGAAGCCACAACTAAGTCAGGTTGTAAGGCAACGATTGTTTCTACATTTGGATTAGAAGTCCCTCCTACATCTGTTGCATCTTGAATAGTTTCTGGATAGTTACAATATTTTGTGCGACCAACGACTTTATCACTTATTCCGAGTGCGCCTAAAATCTCGGTTGTACTTGGAGCTAAAGAAACAATTTTTTGTGGTTCTTCATTTAACGTAATAGTTGTACCCGTAGAGTCTACAATGCTTACTGGGTAAGCCACATCTTTTGCTACTTCGGATGACTCAGGTGCTGCTTCTTCAGATATGAGTACTTTTTCTGGTGTAGGTTGTGGGCTTGAGCACCCTACTATACTCATACAACTTGCAATAATTAAAGCTTGTAAAAATTTTCTTCTTTTCATGTTAATGTCCTCCTCAGGATGTAATTTAGAATATGATTTAGGATTCAAACAAAATATGGCGGATAGCTTCTAAGTCTAAGCTATCTCTTAAAACGTTAGCCAATTGGCTATATTGACTTTCTTTAAAAGCGTGATAGTCGGTATGCATACTTCCTGAAAGTCTAATGGTATTCTCACCTAAGCCTTTTCTTAGGGCTAATGCATTAAGAAATGGTAGGGTAAATCCCAATTTGTCAAAAATCCCATGAATATAAGTACCATATACTAAGGCATCTGGGTCATGGTACCCTTCAATGCGATGGTCTTGGATACCTAATGATTCATGGAGTACTACAAAAGGTATAAGGCATGCATCTTTCCAGATGGTTTGCCCCATATGGATTTCATATCCCTCTATCGGTTGATTTAAGCAATCTTTAAGAGGTCCTTGGGCACTTATAATTTTCCCCTTTACTTGAGTCATCGTCTTTTCTGTCTCAAACTGCGTATCAAGAGGTAAAAGACCTAAGCCCTCAACTTGTTCCACTGCGCTTTCTATAAGACTTGGATTATAAAGATGTCGTCCAAGCATTTGATAACCACCACAAATACCAAAGATTGTTTTACCTAATGCTTTAAGTTTGTTTAAAACCGGAGCAAAACCTGATTCTTTTAAAAAGTTTAAATCATCAATAGTATTTTTAGAACCTGGTAAAATGACTAAATCTGCATCCTCTAACTCATAAGCATGCGTCGCATAACTTACGGATACACCTTCTAAGGCAAATAGACGGTTAAAGTCTGTAAAGTTAGAAAGGTGAGGTAACCGAATAATTTTAATGACCAATTGCTCCGTCGTCATAGTAGGACGTGTATCTAATACTGTACTGACACTATCCTCATCTTCTAAGTCTAACTTGAAGTAAGGAACAACCCCTAAAACAGGAATATGAATAATATCTTCTAGCATTTTAAGGCCGGGTTTTAAAATCTCGATATCACCTCTAAACTTATTGATAATAACCCCTTTGACTCGTTTACGCTCTTCTTCGGATAAAAGCATAATCGTCCCAACTAGAGAGGCAAATACACCACCTTTGTCAATATCACCAATTAAGATAACAGGGGCATCAATAAGTTCTGCCATTCCCATATTGACTAAGTCGCCAGCACGTAAATTAATTTCAGCTGGACTTCCAGCCCCTTCTAATACAACTACGTCATAGTCTTCTTCTAACTTTTCATAAAGGACTTTAAGCCTTGACTTTAGTTCTGGCTTGAACTGCTGGTAGGCCATAGCTGTCATGTCTTTAAAGACCTCACCTTCAATAATATATTGGGCCTTCATATCTCCAGTAGGCTTAATCAAAATAGGATTCATAAGTACATGAGGCTTAATCCCTGCGGCTTCTGCCTGCATGACTTGTGCTCTTCCCATTTCTTTTCCATCTTCTGTAATATAAGAATTAAGACTCATATTCTGAGATTTAAAAGGTGCAACACGGTAACCATCTTCATAAAAAATACGGCAAAGCCCTGCCACTAAAACACTTTTTCCAACTGATGAAGCAGTTCCTTGAAACATTGCTCTAGGTTTATGCATACGAACCTCCTGTTATAAAATACAATAAAAAAAGTTAGCAGAATATTCTCTCTGCTAACTTAGATAGTCGTATAGAATCAACGTGTAAAAGCATACGTCTTTCCCTCCGAAAGAATACGTTTAACGCATAAGGCAGGTCTCCTGGCTCGTAGTTCATCCTCCGGTGGCCTTACCATAAGTGTTCCTTACAGTGGCATGTTCACCTTCGTCCCTAGTAACAGTAGCGGGGGCTGCAGCTCTTAACTTTCCCTATTAAGCTTTTTCAAGCACCTTATGCGTGTTATTATTTTTATTGTCGGCTTATCATGACATAATTTGACAAGCTTGTCAAGTATGTATTATTGTTGATGCATCCGTATAAAGATAATCATATAGCGAATAAATGCAAAAATTAAAACAACCATAGTGGTCAAAATTAGCCCCTCAGCAACTCTACTGCTTAAAGAAGGTATAGCAATTAAAGTAATCATCGCCAAATAGAAAACAGCTGTTGAAACTTTTCCGTACCAAAGCGCACCATCTAATTTTTTTCCTTCACGATAGAGAATAAGGCAACTCAATCCTTGTGTAACTTCCTTAATGATAAAGATAAGCGTAAGGAGTAACATACCTTTAAAACGAAAAACAAGACAAACTATAATGGCAGCCTGAGTAAGTTTGTCAGCTACAGGGTCAATAAACTTGCCCAGTTCAGTGATTTGATGAAACCTTCTTGCTACAAAACCATCTAGAAAATCTGTTAGACCCGATAAAATCATAAGTCCTGCTGCTACTAAATAGTCTGTTGTGGTAGTAGCTGTTACATATCGCCATATAAAAATTGGAATAATACAAAGCCTTATATAACTTAATATATTGGGAATACTTAAGGCCTCTTCTAAAGCTTTTTGTTTCTTCATCTCTAACTCCCCTTTTAATATATTCCTTATCTTTAAAGTTTATACATTGATTTAAATAAGCTTATTATTACAGTATAAAAGGTATTCTAAAAGTTATCAAGTAGTACACGATAACGCCTAGAATACCTCTATTAAAATCTCTTTAAAGGGTTTTAAAACTAGAACAGCATGTTTCTATATAAACGGTTGCATGCCCAGAGTCTTCAACATCAATACAATCTAATGTACATTGATGATTTTTGTGATGCATACAGGATGCAACTGTACAACTTACAGCCTCACAACAAGATTTATATGTGGTGTGTTCAGCTAAGTTGCTATAGGCATCTTCACTTAAAAAGGTGCCACAACATGTGGCTTGGTCAATTATTGCACCTTGTCCACCAATCGCTACGCATTCGGCATAGCAAGTTTTATCTTTGTTGTAGGAACAGGTATTTACACTACAGCGTACTTTTGTCATATGAATCCTCCTAGCTAAAATAGCGGTCTAATAAGCCTTTAAAGGCACAACCATGTCGTGCTTCATCTTTTGCCATTTCGTGCACAGCATCATGAATAGCATCCAAGTTCTGCGCTTTGGCGAGTGTTGCCAATTTCTTTTTGCCATCACAAGCACCAAACTCGGCTTCAACACGCACTTGTAAGTTAGATTTTGTATCTGCTTTAACCACTTCACCTAAAAGTTCAGCGAATAAAGAAGCATGTGTAGCTTCTTCGTAAGCAATGCGTTTATAAGCCTCTGCAACTTCAGGATAACCTTCACGGTCTGCTTGGCGACTCATAGCTAAGTACATGCCGACTTCTGTACATTCACCCATAAAGTTAGCACGTAATCCTTCAATAATCTCAGGGTCAACCCCTCCGGCTACACCAATGCGATGTTCATCTGCCCAAGCAAGTTGTTCACCTAGGGCTTCAAATTTGCTTGCAGGCGCATTACAAATTGGACATTTTTCTGGTGGTGTATCTCCTTCGTGGATATAGCCACAAATTGTACAAACGTATTTTTTCATTTGTAAGCCTCCTTAATGTAGTATTAACATTTTTTAGTATGCCCCATACCTTTAGTCTTATACTAGACATAACTCGTTATTCCCAATAAGTTATAAAGAAAATGATTGCGTTTGTATCGCGCTAAGCGAGCATTAAGCGACTTAGTTTATTAATAGTTGGGCCCCTTATACATTCGTATCTGAAGAAGCCGCCACCTCTTCTACTGTGCGTTTTTTAGCTCCTCCAACAAACTGAAAGTCTTCTAATAAAACCCGTGTACTATAGACTTTTTCACCTTCTTTATTTAAATAAGAATCCGTGATGATTTTTCCACAAACAATAAGTGCTGTTCCCTTATTTGCATATTCAGCAAGTATCTTAGCATTTTTTCTAAAAGCAACCACCTCGATAAAATACGTTCTTTCTTCTTTTTTACACTTTTTGTCATGCACCGCCAATGTGAAATGGACATAGGGCGTCTTTGTATCTTTTCCTTCTTTGAGTACTAACTCTTGCGTTAAATTGCCTAGTAAATTGACTTGATTCATAAAAACCTCCTATTTTTTTAAAGAGTATAGACAGCATCTAAGCATTTATACAAGATTTCTTTTAAAATATATAATATATTTTATTGATTTTATACTTTGTTTTATAGTTTTATTATAAAATGCAAATAACTTTAAAACATGATAATGAAAAAGAGCAACTCTTAGTTTTTACTTTGAGTTGCTCTTTTTATATTAATTATAAGTTTTTTCCGGTGTAAAGGCTTCACAACTCATAGCAATACCTGTTGGTGTAATGAGAAGAGGGTTTGAAGGCTTTACAGTTCTAATACCTACTGTTTTTTCAAAAATAGTTTCCATACCTGGCAAGCAGCATGTTCCCCCACACAAATAAATAGTATCAATGTGATAACCCGCAATATGATTTTTGACAATAGTAGCCATTTTTTCAATAACTGCTTTCACACTTCCTAATATTTCTTTTTGATGAGCGGGGTCTTTCTTAAAAGCTTCCGCCTCCTCTATAGCAAGATGATGACTTCCAGCTAAAACTAAAGTAAGGTGTGTCCCTCCTGTTGCTTCATCTGCTACATATACAACTTGGTCTTGTTTAAAGATAGAAAGGCCTGTCGTACCACCTCCAATATCCACTACTGCACCATCGGTAATTTTAAGAACATTATTGGCTGCCGTAGGTTCATCAAGCACTTCACTGACTTCCATCTCAGCGCCCTCTATGACATAACGATGGGTCTTAATACTAGATTCTGTTCCAGGAGGCATAGCAATCGATGCTTTGAGTAGTTTCACACCAAGCCTTAATTCTAATTTTTCTTTTAAAGTTTTGACTAGGTTAAGTGCGCCTACATAATCTACAATAATCCCATCTTTTAAGACATGAGCAGCTTGAAGTTCAGTAGCTACAGGCTCGTTTTTTTCATTGAGAACAACGATGCCAATGTAGGCTGTACCCAAGTCTACTCCTACTTTTAAGCGATCCCCTTTATGATAGTGCGTTTCTTTTAAGCTCTTTTCAACTTTTGCGATCTGAGCTTCCACAGCTTCTTCATTATACATGATGATATCCTTCGCTTTCCTAATAAACACCTCAGCAGTTGGATGAGGTTTATAAAGTGAAACACTCTATCATCTAGTTTATAAAAAGAATTATACACTTGCATAGGGGGAAACATAAATTTATCCCAAGTTTCCAGTCGGCCCTCTGAAAAGATATTGACCTTGACATTGCTCGATTACTTTTCCTTCTTTTACAACATGTACTCCTCTTAATAATACATGCTCTGCTCGACCTTTTACCAGCAACCCTTCATAAGGCGTATAGTCCACTTGTTGCAGTTGAGTGGCCTTTGAAAGTGTACCCACATAATGTGGATTCCAAATGACCAAATCTGCATCACTACCTATTTGTAATGTACCCTTTGTAGGGTAGAGTCCAAATAGTTTAGCAGCATGAGTGCTTAAAAGATTTACCATCTGCTTGAGACTTAGTCGTTCCTTATCAACACCAAAGGTATAAATGAGTTGAGCACGATGCTCAATGCCAGGTACACCATTTGGAATAGCTGTAAAATCTGCTAAACCCTGTTTCTTACCTGTTTCAAAGTTAAAAGCACAATGGTCTGTACTAATCGTATGAATCCATTCCTTTTGTAATCCTTGCCAAAGAGCTTGCTGATCTTGCTTTGTCCGAAGCGGTGGAGACAGCACGTATTTAGCCCCTTCAAAGTTTTTTAAGGTATAAGCACTTTCATCCAAAGTTAAGTATTGAGGACATGTCTCTACATAAACTTTTTGCCCGCGTGCTTTAGTGCGTTTGACTACTTCCAATCCTTTTTCCGTACTTAAATGAACAACATGCACAGTAGCACCCGCCAAATAAGCAATATCTAAAAAGCGCCCAATCGCTTCACTTTCAACGGTATCTGGTCTAGAGTCTGGATGTGCGCTTGGACCCAAATGTCCAAGCCCTTTTTGTTCTTTTGAAAGGACTTTGACCAGGTCACCATTTTCACAATGACATCCGACAATACCACCTAATCTATCTACTGATTGCAAAATTTCATACAAGGCGTCATCTGTTACTTTTAAAGCATCATAGGCCATATAGACTTTAAAAGAGGTAATCCCTGCATCTTTCATAAATAAAAGTTCTTTGCTTATATGTTCGTTCCAGTCTGTAATAGCTATATGAAAACCATAATCGGTATAGCTTTTCCCACATGCTTTTTGTTGCCACATTTTAAGTGCATTCATGAGTGTATCACCTTTATCCTGAGTGGCAAAGTCTAAAATAGTAGTAGTTCCACCCACTAATGCAGCTCTCGTTCCACTAGCAAAGTCATCAGAAGTATGGGCTGTACCAGTATCCATATCTAAATGTGTATGGGCATCAATGAAGCCTGGAAACAAAATGTTCCCGTAAGCTTCAATCACTTGATCCCCTGTACTTATTTGCCCAATTCCTACTATAACTCCATCTTCAATAAGTATATCTATAGGTCCTTTTTCTAGCTCAGTAGCTAATCTTCCCCCTTTAATGAGTATACGCATCGCCGCACCCCTTTTTCTCACAACTCAGTATGTCCAAGCTGATGGGATCAATAGTCCCCACAATACGTGTTCCCGTTTTACCTGCAATACCTTCTTTAGCTTTTTCAAGCAAAGTAATAATTGAGGTACGATGAGGACCTGAATCTGCAAAGTCTACAGCAGCTTCCATTTTAGGTAGCATAGAACCCTTTGCAAAATGTCCTTCAGTAATGTATTGTTTAGCCTCTTCTACAGATAAAATATCAAGTGCTTTTTCATTCGGAGTTTTAAAGTTGATGAATACTTTTTCTACTGCCGTCAGAATAATGAAGTAGTCCGCGCCAATTCCTTTAGCCAACTCACAACTTGCAAAATCTTTATCAATAACAGCACCTGCACCTGAAAGATGATGCCCCCTAGCCACAACCGGAATACCGCCACCTCCAGCTGCTATAACTACTTGCCCAGCGTTTAAAAGTGTATCTATCGTATCCATTTCTATAATACGTATAGGCTTGGGAGAGGCAACCACTCTTCGATAACCTCGGCCGGCATCTTCCACAGTAGTGTACCCTTTTTTTGTCAGCTCTTCAGCTTCTTCTTTGGTCATAAATCGTCCAATGGGTTTAGTTGGATGATCAAAAGCTTCATCTTCAGGGTTTACTTGAACTTGAGTGATTAAAGTGACTACTGCTTTTTGAAGATTACGATCCAAAAGTTCTTCTCTTAGTGCATTTTGTAAATCATAGCCAATATAGCCTTGACTCATGGCTACACATACTGACATAGGAATGACACTCGTTTCTGGATTGGCTTTATGCATTTCTCCCATAGCTATATTAATCATACCTACTTGAGGGCCATTACCATGAGAAATAACGACTTCTAAACCGGCTTCGATTAAATCGGCAATTGCTTTTGCAGTATGTTTTACTGCACGCATCTGTTCAGCTAAATTGTTCCCTAAGGCATTTCCACCTAAAGCAATGACAATACGCTCTGCCATTTCACACACCTCCTAGGCATCTTTAATGATGCACACGCTCTTTTCCTTCTTTATAGAGCTTAGTAAGTAATGCAGCTGGGTCACCTACCTTGGCGAGGAAAATCATAGCTGCAATAATATAAGGTTTATAGGAGGCTTCTTTATAAAGTGAGTCACGGTAACGGTCAAAGACGGAGGTTGCAACTTCTCCATGTTCACAACTTACATCACTAATGTCTGCCGGTAAGCAGTGTAGATAAAGAGCTTTCCCTTCTTTGGTTGTGGCCATGAGCGCTTCGGTACACTCCCAATCTTGGTGGGTTGCATTTTGAGCAAGCAGTTCTTTTTCTAAAGCATGAATACCTTCTTGATCGCCTTTAACGTAGAGATCAGTACGTTTTTCCATAGCAGCATAAGGTGCCCAGCTTTTGGGATAAACAATGTCAGCATCTTTAAAGGCCTCTGCCATAGAATAGGTTTTTGTAAAGCTTCCACCTGCAGCTTCAGCTTGAGTTTGAGCTAAAGCTTCCACTTTATCCATAATTTCATAACCTTCTGGATGGGCCAATACAACATCCATGCCCATACGGGTCATTAATCCTATTACACCTTGAGGTACAGAAAGAGGTTTGCCATAAGAAGGTGAATAAGCCCATGTCATAGCAATTTTTTTGCCCTTTAAGTTTTCAATGCCACCAAATTCATGGATGATATGTAGCATATCTGCCATTGCTTGAGTGGGATGATCAATGTCACATTGAAGATTTACAAGGGTTGGGCGTTGTTCTAAGATACCTTTACGATAACCTTCCGCCACTGCTTCTGTTACTTCATGCATGTAAGTATTACCTTTACCAATATACATATCATCACGAATACCAATAACATCTGCCATAAAAGAAATCATATTGGCTGTTTCACGGACTGTTTCGCCATGTGCAATTTGAGATTTACCTTCATCTAAGTCTTGGACCTCAAGACCTAGTAAATTACAAGCAGAAGCAAAGCTAAAACGTGTCCGTGTAGAATTATCTCTGAATAAGGAAATGCCTAACCCACTTTCAAAAATCTTTGTAGAAATGTTTTGGATTCTTAAATATCTTAAGGTATCTGCCACTGTAAAGACGGCTTCAAGTTCTTCAAATGTTTTTTCCCAAGTTAAAAAAAAATCATTTTGATACATATTGCGAAAATGAAGATGTTCTAATTTTTTAATGGCTGATTCAAATTCAAACATAATTAATTGCCTCCTTGAGCATAAAGTAATGGAATTTGTGCATATACTGCGGCACATTTTACAAGATCCGCTTTCCATGTTTTTTCATTAGGGGCATGGGCCTCACACTCTTTTCCTGGTCCGAAACCAATACAAGGAATGTCAAAACGGCCCATAATAGAGACCCCATTGGTAGAGAAGGTCCATTTATCTACCAATGGAGTCCCATATAAGTCAGTATAAGAATCAACTACAGCATGAAGTGCTGAATGCTCACAAGGGACAACCCACGCTGGAAAGTAGCAGTCAGTCGGATAAACAAGTTTCGTCCAGCTAGGGGCTTCATAAGTATACATAGTTACCTGTGCGCCGTATTTTTGTACAGAAGGAAGCTGACGAATTTCTTCTAATGCTTGCTCGTAGCTCTCCCCTGCAGTTAGCCTACGGTCAATAGAAATGGCACTCATATCAGCTACTGCACAGCGTGAAGGAGAGTTACAGAAGGATTGAGAAACAGTTAAGGTTCCTTTGCCTAAGAACGGATCTATGCGAAGACGGTTGTTGAGTTCTTTCACTTCTCCTATAATTTCAGCCATTTTATAAATAGCATTCTCTCCACGTTCCGGAGCAGAACCATGACAAGAAATACCTTTTACCTCTACGCGAATTTCCATTCTCCCTCTTTGCCCTCGATAGATATTACCATCTGTAGGCTCTGTAATGACGACAAACTCTGGGCGAATACCACTTTCTTGAATGATATATTGCCAGCACAGGCCGTCGCAATCTTCTTCTTGAACCGTTCCAGTCACAAGTACAGTATAGCCATCAGGAATTAAGCTTAAATCTTTCATGATTTTTGCGCCATAGACTGCTGAAACAATGCCGCCTAATTGGTCAGAAGCACCACGACCACCTATTTCTTCTTCTGTTTCATAGCCCTTATAAGGATCAAAATGCCAGTTGCTCATTTCTCCTACCCCTACCGTATCAATGTGTGCATCGAAGCCAATGATTTTTTCTCCAGTTCCCATATACCCTAGAACATTCCCCATAGGATCAATCTCTACGCGATCAAAGCCTACGGCATGCATTTCACTAGCAATACGTCGAATGACTTGTTCTTCAGTACAACTTTCTCCAGGAATAGCAATCAAGTCTCTTAAAAATGTAGTCATGGTGTCTTCATAGTTTTTTGCTAATACTTTGATA
Organism: Niameybacter sp.; assembly: GCF_036655075.1. Lineage (NCBI taxonomy): Bacteria > Bacillati > Bacillota > Clostridia > Lachnospirales > Lachnospiraceae > Niameybacter > Niameybacter sp. The sequence continues at coordinate 27,093 of NZ_JAVVQU010000014.1, forward strand.
CGATTTGTCTCCATTTTTTATTCCTCCTTAAAATGATGTTGCCAAACAATTTGTCTATAATGTTCAGGGTCTGTGTCTCCTTCTGTTGAGAACAACAGTACGATAGACTCCTCGTTTAAACCTAGGTGTTCTTTCAATGGTTTTAAAGTCTCCTCTTCCATAACACTTGCCAAAAATCCAAGTGTTACAGCACCAGATTCGCCAGAAATGACTCGGGGATCTCCTTTAAGAGGTGCGCCTAATATGCACATACCTTTTGCTGCAACCCAGTCAGGGCAGGAAACAAAGTAATGTGTATGATTTTTTAGAATTTCCCAGGAAATGGTATTTGGTTCACCACAGGCAAGACCAGCCATAATAGTTGGCATATCGCCTGTTACAATACGAATTCTCCCATCTCCTGCTACTGCTGAATTATATAAACAAGCCGCTTCGGAAGCCTCTACAACTACCATTTGAATGCCACCTTCTACAAAGTGGTTAGCAATATACCCAATTACAGCACCTGCCAGTGATCCAACCCCTGCTTGAACAAAAACATGTGTAGGTTTTTGTCCAAGTTGTTCCAGTGCTTCTTTGACCATCGTACCATAACCTTGCATAATCCATGAGGGGATTTCCGTATAACCCTCCCAAGCTGTATCTTGTACTACAACGCCACCAGGAGTTTGGCATGCTGCTGCAGTAGCTAGACGTACACACTCGTCATAGTTAACTGTTTCAATAGTCGCTGTAGCTCCTTCTTTTTGAATATTTTGAAGGCGGATGGTCTGTGAACCTTTAGGCATAAAGACCACGGCTTTTTGTCCAAGTTTATTGGCAGCCCAGGCTACCCCTCGTCCGTGGTTGCCATCTGTTGCGGTGAAGAAAGTTGCATCGCCAAGTTGTTTTTTTGTTTCTGTTGAAATGAAGGTATCATAGTCTAGTTCACTTAAATCTTTTCCTAATGTCTTAGCAATGTGCTTACCCATTGCCAAAGACCCTCCTAGAACTTTGAAAGCATTTAGTCCAAAACGATAGGACTCATCCTTCACAAAGATACCGCCTAAGTGATAGAAGTCTGCTAAGCGGCATAATGCTTGAAGTGGTGTCACCTCATACATTGGAAAACTTTTATGAAAAGTATGTACTTTATCCATTTCATTAAGCGCCATCACTTGAAGTGCTTCCTCTTGAGTAGGTGGCATTTGATTCCGAACCCATTTAATTTGCTCCATTTGTTTTCTCTCCTTACTACTTGTTAAAAGCTATGGCGGTTGCTTACGTTATGTACGTGTTTTTTCCATATAATGATACAAAGTATATTTGGAAATACCAAAGCATTCTGCCACTTTATCTCCTGACTTTGTAATGAGAAATGCTCCTGATTCTTCTAGAAATTGTATCGCACGCATTTTATCTTCTTTGTTCATCATCTTAAGAGGCTTTCCTATAATTTGAATTGAACGTTCAATAAGTTCTTCTAAAAGGTCTTCTACTTTCGTTGTAATCTTATGTGGGCGCAAGGTGTACTTACTTGATCCTTGAACCCATTCGCCTAAAACCTGTTGAACCATCAAAAACTTAGACAAATCATAGTTAATGGACAAAATACCCTCTACTTGCCCAGTATCATTTCTTATGTAAATGGTACTTGACCTTAAAAGTCGGCCATCCTCAGTGGTTGTGCAATAGCCTATTTCATCCTGTACATCAGGACGAGCAAGGGCATTAAAAACGACTTCTGAAGGACCATCTCCTACTTTTCTATGGGTAACATGCCCATTTTCAATATAGTAGATAGAATGCTCTTGATCATTTTCTGTGAGGTCATGCACGAGCACTTCACACTCAGTTCCAAATTGTTCAGCTAATGCTTTAGTTAAACGCTTTAAAAATTCTACGGGTATCGTACTTAACATAATATTTCTCCTTTTTCTTGGTTATTACATATATATGCCTATATTCGTAGAATAGAAAAAAAACAAGAAAATTTCCTAAAAAAAATTTAGCTAGACTTAAAAAGTTTTAGGAATGAGTCCCCCTTTTGCCTCATATTTTAGAGTAATAAGGCAAAACATCAGGAGGATATTATGTTACTCATTGGAAACGGAACGCTGATCACAAATGATCAGGCAAAGCCTTTGCTTGAAGCAGGTGCTCTAGCAATAGAACAAGATAAAATTATAGATATTGGACCTACTGAAGTACTTAAAAAACGTTATTTAGAAGCGACGTTTATTGATGCTAAACAGGGACTCATTATGCCGGGCCTAATCAATACGCATAATCATATTTACAGCGCTTTTGCACGTGGCGCTTCACTAGGTGGCCCCACTCCCCATAATTTTCTAGATATTTTGGAACATACGTGGTGGAAGCTTGACCGACTTTTAACTTTGAAAGATACTCAATATAGTGCTTACTGGACTTACCTAGATGGGATAAAAAATGGGGTGACCACAGTATTTGATCATCATGCAAGTTATGGTGAGATTCCAGGAAGTTTGTTTACCATTTCAGAGGTAGCTAAAGAACTTGGGCTACGCACCTGCCTTTGTTACGAAGTCTCTGATCGTGATGGGGCAAGTAAGATGCGTGAAGCTGTAGCAGAAAATGTCCAGTTCATGCAAGCCACTAAAACGTGCAAAGATCAAAAAGGAATGATGGGACTTCATGCCTCCTTTACACTTTCAGATGCAACTTTAGATTATTGTAATGCACAACTTCCTCAGGGATGCGGTTATCATATCCATGTTGCAGAAGGTATAGATGATGTTTATCAGAGCTTAAATACATATGGTAAGCGCGTTCTCTTCCGACTCTATGACCATAACATCTTAGGTCCTATGACTATTGCAGGACACTGTATTCATATAACACCTGGTGAGATGAACTTACTCAAGCAAACAGATACGATGGTCGTTCACAATCCTGAAAGTAATATGGGGAATGCAGTAGGTGTACCGCCTGTCTTAGAACTTTTTAAACGTGGCATTTTGATGGGGCTCGGAACGGATGGATATACCAATGACCTCTTTGAATCACTTAAGGTAGCTAACCTTTTGCAAAAACATGAAACCTGTAATCCGTCAGTGGCTTGGAAGGAAATTCCTACTATGCTCTTTGATTATAACAAAGCGATCACCGAGCGGTTCTTCGATGATACGATTGGGATTCTTCAAGTAGGGGCTTGTGCAGATGTCATTATTGTAGATTATATCCCACAAACACCACTTACGAATGATAACATCACAAGTCATATACTCTTTGGACTTACAGGGCGACAAGTTAATACCACTATTGCTCGTGGTCAAATACTGATGAAAGATCGTGAAATTTTAGTGGCTGATGAAGAGGCTTTAATGGCACATGCAAGAAGCCATGCTATGGCTCTGTGGAGACGCGTATAAAAATAAGATTGGAAAGGTTGGATTGTCCTATGAATGATCGCATGGCACCTCTAAGTTTTAATAACTTAATGAAATGGATTTTAAAAGACTCCGATACAATATTAGGTATAACACCTCTTTATAAGTTGACACAAATGGATACACCTACTTTTAGTCTATATGGCGAAAAACTTGAACTGCCCTTTGGCCCTGCTGCAGGCCCTCATACACAACTTGCTCAAAATATCGTGGCAGCTTACGTAGCAGGGGCTAGATTTTTCGAACTCAAAACTGTGCAAACTTTAGACGGTGAGGACTTATCCGTTGCTAAGCCTTGTATCCTAGCCTGCGATGAAGGTTATAATGTGGAATGGTCTAGTGAATTGACTGTTCAAGAAGCTTGCGAAGAATATATTAAGGCTTGGTGTGCGCTTAAGGTTATTGCAAAATCCTATCATTTAGGTGATCCAGAAGGCTTTATTTTCAATATGAGTGTCGGCTATAACCTAAAAGGTATTCAATCTCCTAAAATAGATAATTTTATTGAAAATTTGAAAGATGCTAGACATACCTCTATTTGGAAGACTTGCATTCACTGGATTTATAATCATATGGATCAACTTCCTGAAGTCGATGAGCTCTATATCAGTCAAATTTCTCCACATGTATCTACCTCAGTTACCCTTTCTACACTGCATGGATGCCCTGCAGATGAAATCGAACGTATAGCAACCTATCTCCTTACTACAAAGCAACTACATACTTTTATTAAATGTAATCCAACCCTTTTAGGCTATACTTTTACACGTGAAAAGTTAGATGCAATGGGCTATGGTTACTTATCTTTTGACACCCATCACTTTGAACATGATTTGCAATTTAATGATGCTGTTGCACTGATCAAACGCTTACAAGTACTGGCGACGGAACAAAGCCTCACCTTTGGCGTTAAACTGACCAACACTTTTCCTGTTAAGGTGACGCAAAAAGAACTTCCAGGAGAGGAAATGTATTTATCAGGTCGTGCACTTTTTCCACTCAGCATAAGCTTAGCCTATGCTTTTAATCAAATTTTTAAAGGTCATTTACGAATGTCCTTTTCAGGTGGGGCAGATGCTTATAATATAGTTTCACTTATTCAGGCAGGCCTCTATCCTATTACTTGTGCTACTACATTGCTAAAACCTGGTGGATATAACCGCTTACGCCCTATCACAGAACTTTTTGCAAAAGCAATGGCAACGGGAATAATTAAAGAAGCCCCCTCTCTTCCATTGCCTCTTGAGCCCCTTCAAGACTTAATACATCAAATGACCAGTGATGCCTACTATGTCAAACCCGTTAAGTCCATACCTATTAAGAAAGTATCAGGTGTAAGTCCTCTTTTAGATTGTACCGTGGCACCTTGTCAAAAAGGGTGCCCCATTGAACAAGACATTCCTCGCTATATGCGTCTTGTAGCAGCAGGCCAGTATGAAGAAGCTTTACGAGTGATTATGGATAAAAACCCTCTGCCTTTTATGACGGGAACCCTCTGCAATCATCGATGTACGACTGCATGTAGGCGTAATTTCTATGAAGAGTCACTACGCATTCGTGAGGTTAAATTAGAAGCTGCAAAGAAAGGTTTTGATGCTATAAAAGAAGCTCATCCTACACCACCCGATCGCATTTGTAACCATAAAGTTGCAATCATTGGAGGTGGCCCCGCAGGGCTCAGTACAGCTTACTTTTTAGCACGGGCTGGCATGGATGTTACCTTATTTGAAAAAGAAAAAAGTTTAGGTGGCATTGTACGCTATGTCATTCCTGAATTTAGAATTGCATTAAAAGCTATACATCAAGACCTTTGCTTAATCAATCAATATGGCATTCAATTTGAAACCCAAACAAAAGTAGAATCTATTCAAGCTTTAAAAGATAAAGGTTATCACTATATCATTGTAGCTACAGGCGCTTGGATATCTGGCAAACTAAAAATCAAAGGGACAGACCCGCTGCCTGTCTTAAAATTTTTAAGACAGTTTAAAACTTCTCCTCATACGCTAAACCTAGGCAAACATGTTGTTATTATAGGCGGTGGAAATACTGCTATGGATGCTGCACGTGCCGCTAAACGAATACAGGGGGTAGAAACGGTCACCATAGTCTACCGTCGTACAAAACGCTATATGTCAGCTGATCAAGAAGAGCTTGATGCTGCCCTCCATGAAGGTATTATTTTTGCAGAGCTCCTAGCCCCTGTTGCGCATGAAAAGGGGACACTCCTTTGTCAAAAAATGATACTCGGGGCAACGGATGCAATGGGACGTTGTATGCCAATAGCCTCAAAAGAGGCATTAACCTTATTAGCTGATACAGTCATAACTGCTGTAGGCGACCAGATTGACCAATCATTCTTCATACAAAATCAACTTAAACTAGATCACAGAGGCTTTGCTATTCACTCTAAAGATTCCTTAGAAATTGTTCCCAATGTGTTTATTGCTGGAGATGTCAAACAAGGGCCTGCTACCATTGTTCAAGCCATTCAGGATGCTCAGAGTGTTGCTTCACTTCTTCTCCAACGTGAAAACTTAGAAGCACCCCCTTCAGTAACTATAGATACAGGTGTAGAACCTGCTTCCAAAGGTCTGTTACAGCATGCTCAAAAAGGCCAAACAGAAGCCAATCGCTGTTTAGGGTGTGACCACAGCTGTAGCTGTTGCGTAGATGTCTGCCCAAATCGTGCAAATCTAGCGCTCTGTGTCAAGGGTAAAGCACAAATTTTACATCTAGATGCTCTATGCAATGCCTGTGGTAACTGTGCAACCTTTTGCCCTTATGAAAGTTCACCTTATCAAAGCAAGTTCACCTTTTTTAGCACATTGGAAGATTTTGAATCTAGTTATGCTCCAGGCTTTGTCATTTTAGATTATGCTTTGCGTATCCTTGAAATACGTCTTACAGATGGCACTGTTCAAACATTTACTCCTAATAGTAAAGAAAAGTTTAAAATACCTGAGCTCATCGCTTTAATTGGGGTTTTCTTTAGTCAATACCCTTATCTCATGTTAATGAAACATTAGGAGGTGCCTATGTCTACATTTAAGGTTAATGGCCAATCTGTAACAACTCATAAAATCCAACCACTTTTAAACTTCTTAAGAGATGACTTAAACTTAACTTCAGTCAAAGACGGCTGCTCAGAAGGTGCATGTGGCAGTTGTATGGTGCTTATAGATGGCAAACCAACAAAAGCATGTATTCTGAAAACTCATAAATTAGAAGGAAAAAACATTATAACCGTAGAGGGACTTACTCCTCATGAGCAAGAAGTTTATCGATATGCTTTTCTAGAAGCAGGAGCCGTGCAATGTGGCTTCTGTATACCAGCGATGGTGATCTCTGCAAAAGGCTTATTAGATCAAATTCCAAGACCTACACCTATCCAAGTTAAACAAGCCATAAAATCCAACATCTGTCGTTGCACGGGATATAAAAAAATCGAAAAAGCGATTCTCTTAGCAGCTGACCTTTTTCAATCCCAAGCACCCATTCCTATTACAAGGGAAAATGGACAAGTGGGTGAAGCGATGTCTCGTATTGATGCTGGGGCTAAAGTTCTTGGCCGAGCTGAATATGTCAATGACCTAAAATTTCCTGGTATGCTCTTTGGATCAGCCCTTAGAAGCACTTATCCTCGAGCAATCATCAACCGCATTGATTTAAGTGCAGCGCTTAAAGTGGAAGGGGTTGTCTGTATTTTGACAGCCAAGGATATTCCAGGAACCCCTATTATTGGTCACTTAAAAAAAGATTGGGATGTAATGATTGCTGAAGGAGATACCACTAGGTATGTAGGCGATGCGCTAGCTCTAGTTGCAGCTAAGACAAAAGAAAGTCTTGAATTAGCTAAAAAAGCCATTCAAGTAGACTATACGCCACTTCCTCCTATTATAAACCCCGAAGAGGCTCTGAAACCAGGCGCACCACTTATTCATCCTGAAGGAAACATTTTACAAACTGAACGGCTCATTCGTGGTGATGCAAACCAGAAGATTCAAGATTCTGCCTATGTAGTGACTACCCACTACAGCACGCCTTTTACAGAACATGCCTTTTTAGAACCTGAAACTGCTGTTGCACGCCCGGAAGATGAGGGCATACTGATTTATTCAGGAGATCAAGGTGTTTATCAAACCCGTAATGAATGCGCATCTATGTTAGGGCTTCCACTTGAAAAAGTTAGGGTTATTGGAAAAACTGTAGGGGGTGGATTTGGTGGTAAAGAGGATATGAGTGTCCAACATCATGCAGCACTACTTGCTTATCATACGAAGTGCCCTGTTAAAGTAAGTCTTACCCGAGCTGAAAGTATTCGAGTGCATCCCAAGCGTCATGCCATGGAAATGGACTTTACAACTGCTTGTGATGAAAAAGGCTACCTAACTGCCATGAGAGCGGTTATCATTGCAGATACAGGAGCCTATGCTTCTCTTGGTGGTCCTGTCCTCCAACGAGCGTGTACCCATGCAGCAGGTCCTTATAATTATCAAGATGCAGATATTGTCGGTCATGCCGTGTATACCAACAACCCACCTGCAGGCGCCTTTAGAGGTTTTGGTGTGTCACAAAGTTGCTTTGCTACAGAATGTAACTTAAACCAGCTAGCGCAATTGGTGGGTATAAGTCCATATGAAATTCGCTATCGTAACGCAATTCGTCCAGGTCAAGTCCTTCCTAATGGCCAAATTGCAGATGAATCCACCGCACTTGTTGAAACCCTTGAAGCAGTTAAACCTACCTTTGACGCTTCTCCTTATGCTGGTATTGCTTGCGCTATGAAAAATGCAGGACTCGGGGTAGGCATTCCTGATATAGGCCGGTGCAAATTGGTCATTCAAGAGGAACAGGTTCATATTTTAACCAGTGCATCTTGCATCGGCCAAGGTCTTGGAACCATCCTCGCACAAATAATTTGTGAGACGACCAATCTACACCCTCAGCAAGTCATTCATCAATCACCAGATACCAAGCATACACCTAACTCAGGGAATACCACGGCTTCCCGCCAAACACTGTTTACAGGCGAAGCAACAAGGGTTGCTTCCCTTAAACTTGCTACTGCTTTGAAATCTCACTCTTTAAAAGATTTAGAGGGGGAAGTTTTTGAGGGAGAATATGTAGGAAACACTGACAAAATGGGGACAGATAAAGAAAATCCAGTGAGCCATATTGCCTACGGCTATGCTACTCATGTAGTCGTCTTAACCACTGAGGGCAAATTAGAAAAAGTTGTTGCCGCACATGATATCGGACGTGCAATTAATCCTAAAAATGTCGAAGGGCAAATTGAAGGGGGGATCACCATGAGCCTTGGCTATGCATTAACCGAAGATTATCCCCTTACAGACTGCGTGCCTACAGCAAAGTTTGGTACACTCGGTCTGTTTAAAGCACCTGACACACCTGAAATAGAGGTCCACTTAATAGAAAAAAATCCATCTCATCTTGCCTATGGAGCTAAGGGCGTGGGAGAGATTTGTTCCATTCCAACTGCGCCTGCTGTTGCACTGGCATACTTTAATTTAGATGGACAGTTCCGTACCAGTCTTCCACTGCTCCATACCCCTTATACCCCTAAATCACGAAAAATTTATTAATCTAGGAGGGATTTTGTGCATCGTTTACTCATTAAAAATATTCATACACTTGTCACCTGTGATGACCAAGACCAAGTCTTACATCGAGTTAATCTGTATGCAGAAGATGGCGTGATTCAGTCTATTGACCATTGTGTAATGGATGCAGATGAAATCATAGATGGCACCAACATGTTGGTCTATCCGGGACTCATTAATACCCATCATCATCTGTACCAAACATTTACAAGAAACTTACCCCAAGTACAGAATTTAGAGCTTTTTGCTTGGCTTAAAACCCTTTATCAAATATGGAAAGGCTTAACACCTGATACCATTCATCTAAGTAGTTTGGTGGGAATGGGTGAACTTGTCAAATATGGCTGTACCACTTGTTTTGATCATCACTATGTATTCCCAAATGGGATTAGTGAAGATTTAATTGGTACACAATTTGCCGCGGCAAGAGAACTGGGGATTCGTTTCCATGCCTCCCGTGGCAGTATGTCCTTAAGTGAAAAGGATGGTGGACTACCACCCGATAGCGTGGTGCAAAATGTAGATACCATCTTACAAGACAGTGAACGCATTATTAAAACCTATCATGATACACGAGCCTTTTCTATGGCTCAAGTGGCACTAGCACCCTGTTCGCCCTTTAGTGTTACGACAGACCTTTTAAGAGAATCTGCCCTACTCGCTAGAAAGTACGGTGTTAGACTACATACCCATTTAGCTGAAACTTTGGATGAAGAACGATTTACTTTAGAAAAGGTAGGAATGCGCCCACTAGAATATATGGCAAGTGTAGATTGGATAGGTCAAGATGTATGGTTTGCTCATGGTATTCACTTTAATAAAACAGAACTTAAACTTTTAGCAGATACGCAAACGGGTGTAGCTCACTGCCCTATTTCTAACATGAAACTCTCAAGTGGGATATGTCCTGTGCCAGAAATGTTAACACAAGGTGTACCAATCGGTTTAGCTGTAGATGGTAGCGCAAGCAATGATGGTTCTAATTTACTCGAAGAGCTTCGCGTTGCTTACTTACTTCATCGTCTCAACTCTAGTGCCAAAGCACCTAGTGGCTATGATATCTTGAAATTAGCTACACGTGGCAGTGCACGTCTCCTTGGTCGCAATGACATTGGGCAACTTAAACCCCAAAAAGCTTGTGACTTGTTTATGATTAATCAAAATCGATTAGAACTTATAGGTGCAACTTATGATCCTAAGAATCTCTTGGCTACAGTAGGTTTCAAACAACCTGTAGATTATACCATCATCCAAGGCCAAGTCATCTCAAAAGCTGGCATACTACAGTCGATAGATGAAGAAAAAGTAACCTATAATGCACACAATGCTGTTACAACATTACTTCAAAAGGAGGGATAAGATGAGTATTGGTGAAAGTGTTAAACGTGTAGATGCCTATGAAAAAGTAACTGGTCGTGCCAAATATACTGATGATTTATGCCCTAAAAATGCCCTAATTGCCAAAGTCCTTCATAGTACGATAGCAAATGGTTGGGTTAAACAAATGGATTGTAGTGAAGCATTGAAAGTACCTGGTGTGATTAAGATTGTGACTTGTTTTGATGTGCCTAACTATCCTTTTCCTACAGCAGGGCACCCTTGGTCTACAGATCCCAAACATCAAGATGTAGCCGACCGATTACTTCTCAATCAACGTGTGAGATACTATGGAGATGATATTGCAGCTGTTATTGCAGTAGACGAAGTAGCTGCATCTCGTGCACTAGAAAAAATTCAAGTAACTTATGAAATCTTACCGCCTATACTCCATACGGATGCCCCACTGACTACAGATACTGTGCCTCTTCATGAGGCTTATCCTGATAACATTTTAGCCCATTCAGACTTTGAAATTGGAAATTATGAGGAATCTTGTACGGAGGAAGGTCTTATTTGGTTTGAAGATCATTTTGATACTCAAATGGTCCAACATTGCCATATTGAACCTGCCACTTCTTTTGCTTATGAAGAAAATCATCGTGTCATCGTGGTCTCCTCTACTCAAATTCCACATATTATGCGACGTATCATCTCTCAAGCTTTAGGTCTTCCATTTGGAGAAATACGTGTCATTAAGCCTTATATAGGTGGTGGATTTGGTAATAAGCAAGATGTACTATATGAACCCTTAAATGCCTTTTTATGTACCCAAGCAGGTGGAAAATGCGTAAAGCTGGAACTTTCAAGAGAAGAAACATTCCACTGTACAAGAACTCGCCATGCTATTTCTTTTAAACTAAAAACGGGTGTCAGACCTGATGGGCAAATTGTGACCCGCTATATGGAGGCCTGCTCCAACCAAGGGGCTTATACTTCTCATGGGCATGCTATTGTCTCCAATGCAATCACTGGATTTAGACATATTTATCAACAAGAAAAAGCTGTTAAAGCAGATGCTTATACAGTCTTTACCAATTTACCTTGTGGGGGAGCTATGCGGGGCTACGGTATTCCTCAAATGACCTTTGCTTGTGAATCTCATATGCAAGACATTGCCTTAAAACTAGGTCTAGACCCCATCGCTTTTAGACTTAAAAATGTGCTGCAATTAGGTTACAAAGATCCTTTCCTTGGGATTACTTGTCACTCTTATGGCTTACAAGAATGTATTGCCAAAGGACGCACTTATATAGATTGGGATAAAAAGTGTAAAACATATGCTAACCAAACTGGTCCTATTCGCCGAGGTGTAGGCATGGCTATCTTTAGCTACAAGACCGGCGTATATCCCATTTCCCTAGAAACTGCTAGTGCTAGGTTAATTCTCAACCAGGATGGTTCTGTTCAACTCCAAATGGGCGCTACTGAAATCGGCCAAGGTGCAGACACTGTCTTTTCACAAATGGCAGCTGAAACCATTGGCCTTACCTTAGACCATGTTCATATTATTTCTCAACAAGATACTGATATTACACCTTTTGATACGGGTGCTTATGCTTCACGACAAACTTATGTAAGTGGTATGGCTGTGAAAGAGACAGCCACACTTTTTAAAGAAAAACTTCTAGACTATGCCAGCTATTTCTTAAAGTTGCCAGCAGCTAACTTAGACCTCATTGAAAATACTATTGTACACCAAGCTACAAAGGAAGTTCTGATCACATTAGAAGCCTTGGCATTAGAAGCCTTTTATAATCTAGACTACTGTCAACATATTACCGCAGAAAAAACAGTACAATGTAAAAACAACACCATCTCTTTTGGAGCTTGTTTTGCAGAAATTGAAGTGGATCTGCCACTTGCTAAAATCAAAGTACTAGATATTATTAATGTCCATGATAGCGGTATACTCATTAATCCCCAGCTTGCCACTGCCCAAGTACATGGCGGAATGAGCATGGGACTTGGCTATGGCCTTAGCGAACACATGCTCTTTGATGCCAAAGGTAAACCTCTTAATCCTAATCTTTTAGATTATAAATTGCCAACAAGTATGGATACACCTGATTTGGCCACAGATTTTGTAGAAACTATAGACCCTAGTGGACCTTATGGCAATAAATCTTTAGGAGAGCCACCTGCTATTCCAGTGGCACCTGCTCTTCGTAATGCGCTACTCCAAGCGACTAGCATTGCCATTAATCAATTGCCTCTTAATCCACATATTCTTTTTGAAAAATTCCAAGCCGCAGGGCTTGTTTAGGAGGAACTTACGATGTATGACTTAGAAATAATTGCTGAACCTCATAACCTTTTAGAAGCTATTGCTACTAAAGCAAGCCATCCTGATGCACTTTTCATTGCAGGTGGTACCGACGTACTCATTAAAGTACGTGAAGGTAAGCTGTCAGGCAAACCCCTCATTAGCTTACATCAAATTCCAGAACTTAAAGGTATTTCAATAGATGAAGCAGGTACACTATGCATTAAACCTGTGACAACTTTTAGTCACATTACCTATCATCCACTTATTAAAAAGTATCTTCCTATGTTAGGCCTTGCTGTCGATCAAGTGGGCGGTCCACAAATTCGAAATATGGGAACCATTGGTGGTAATATTTGCAATGGTGTAACTAGTGCGGATAGCGCTTCTACCCTCTTTACCTATAATGCCCAATTAGAAATTAGAGATAGAGATGCTTCTAAGCGAATAATTGCGATCCAAGACTTTTATAAAGGGCCTGGAAACGTAGATTTAGGCCCAACTGAACTGCTTACAGCTATTTACATAACAAAAGAAAATTATGAAGGATTTGCTGGACACTATATCAAATATGCTATGCGTAATGCCATGGATATTGCTACACTAGGATGTGCGGTGAACGTCAAGCTAGATGCAACGAAACAAATAATTGAAGAAGCCAGATTAGCCTTTGGAGTAGCAGGTCCTGTACCTATGCGATGTCCACTTGCTGAAGCGGTGGTCAAAGGTCAGCAGCTCACTATATCCGGCTTAACAGCATTTAGTCAAACAGCCCTTACGGAAGTCAATCCACGTACCTCTTGGCGGGCTTCAAAAGACTTTCGCTTGCAACTTGTAAAAGAATTAAGCCATCGTGCACTACTCGAGGCGCTACACTTAGGAGGAGGTGTTATACATGATTAAAGTAATCCAATGTACAGTCAACGGCCGTGCGCAAGAAGTACCTGTCGATATGCGTGAGTCTCTCGCTGATACCCTACGCAACCGCCTAGGGCTCACTAGTGTAAAGAAAGGCTGTGAAGTTGGCGAATGTGGTGCATGTACCGTCCTTGTAAATGGTGAAGCCATTGATTCTTGCATCTATTTAGCCATTTGGGTAGAGGGTAAAAGTATTCTTACTGTAGAAGGCCTTCAACAAGAAGATTCCCTCCTCCATCCTATTCAACAAGCCTTTGTAGATGAAGCAGCTATACAATGTGGTTTTTGTACACCTGGACTTATCATGACTGCTGTAGAAATCGTAGGAAGTGGTAAGCGCTACTCTCGAGATGAACTAAGAAAACTTATATCAGGTCATCTATGCCGATGCACAGGCTATCACAACATCTTAAATGCTATGGAACGCATTGTGAATGAAACCCATAAGTTTGTGGGTGTAGAAGAAGATTAAAGTATTGTTGCCCCGCACCTCTTAAAATAAAATGCAAAAGGCTTCACTTGTCTCTTTTATAAGCTAGGAATTCCACAAATTCCTGGCCTATTTTTTCTTCATTCATGTTTTCCAAGATATTCTATGAAAAAATTGCTTCTCTATTAATATCTAGGATTATTTCATCTTCAAATTTATCCTGAAAAAGTCTCAAGCTATATTTCCTGACTTTTGGTACATACTAAAAAGAGCTGAAAATAATACTTTGGAGGTTGATACTATGAATTTTCCACCCCAACATCAAGAACAACATCCAGGCTTTGAGCACAGTTTGGTGCAAATACACCTCTTGGACGCGCGGGACAACCTGTTGAATGTGCGGGTGCCTATGTATTCCTTGCATCAGAGGCTGCATCTTATATTACAGGACAAACGATTCATATTAACGGTGGAGAAATTGTGAATGCTTAAAATGAAGTTATCTTTTGTCCAAAATGTATGATACTAGAGGGTATAAACATATTCTGAAAAATATATGTATTTGCTAAGATACCGTCATACCCATTCGTAAAAAAGATCTATGAAACTTGTTTTAACCTTCAAGTTTCATAGATCTTTTATTTATAAGCTTCCATTAATTCTAAATCTTCTACTTCTAACAAATCATCATCTTCATAGCAATGCACTAAATGCTCCCCTAGGGCTAAGGGACTGTCAAACATTTGAAATCCCATAAGCCTACTGCACTCCCCTTTAAAGGCTTGCTCAACCAAAAGTTGAATAGTCTTAAATATTGTACCCTTCTCTTCTAATAGAGCGCCATTCAACTGATCAAGTTGGTGAGCAATGACTTTCATATAAGGTATGAGCTCATACTTATAAATCGAAACATCTTCTTCTAGAAGTTCAATTAATTCATCAAAAGTATAGTCTTTTGGCATACAAAAAATGTTATTTGTGTTCATAATGCCCACCATAGCTATTAATAATGACTCCATGAAAAAATACGGTTTCCGGCCTCAAACTTTCCATTGTTAATAATTCAACACCTTTTCCCTTTTGCATCATCTGTACCCAATGACGATAATGTGTATATACTTGATCCATCAACCTTCCCCCTAATACAGCATTATGGATTGCATCTATAATACATCATATTAGAGAAAGTGAAAAATCATTATTAAAAAGCATAAAAAAATGGAAGTGACAGGACTCGAACCTGCGACTCCTACCTTGTCGAGGTAGTACTCTCCCAGCTGAGTTACACTTCCATGTTTGTTTTCGCAGCCACAATCGCATGTATACAAAGATTTATGGTATGCATGCGATTGTGTTGACTTGAGTATAATATACCACATTATATGTATATATGTCTACAATTACTTCTGTTCATTTTCATTTAACTGTAAATATTACTGTAAAATAAATAGTGAGTATCCAACCCCATCATACTTAAATATTTACCTTTCCTATTTTAAAAGCCCTAGCGGTAATGTTTGAGACTGCACATTATCGTCAGGACTTTTCTGTTATGAATGAATGAGATTTAAATAGAATTCATAGGCTTCTTTGTCTGTGAAGCATTCATGGACGATTTTTCTAATGGCTTTTGCCATTTCTACAGGATATTCACTTTGGAAGATGTTTCTTCCCATGTCTACCCCATGTGCGCCACCTTGAATCGATCTATAAGCTAGGGTAAGAGCCTCTGGCTCAGGGAGTTTTTTTCCACCTGCAACCACAATAGGTACAGGGCAAGCTGCAACCACTTCTTCAAAGTTGTCACAGTAATACGTTTTAATGATTTGAGCCCCCATTTCGGCTACAATACGTGTAGCTAATTTAAAGAAACGGTCTGTACGCTCCATATCTTTGCCCACAGCTACAACGCCAAGAGTAGGAATACTATATTTTAAGCCTGCATTAATCGTTCTAGATAAGTTTTCAATGCTTGCAAGTTGCCCATCGGCACCAATAAAGGTTTGGATTGCCATACAGTCTGCATTCATACGAATGGCATCGTCTATATCTACTGCAACGATTTCATGGCTTAAGTCCTCATCTAGCATAGAAGATCCTGAACTCGTACGTAATGCAATGGCTTTCTTACATTGTGGTGGAATACATGTGCGGAGTGCCCCACGTGTCCCCATAAGTACATCGACTTGTTCCATCAGTTCAGGAACGACAATATCTAAACGTTCAAGGCCTGCGGTAGACCCCATAAAATAGCCATGGTCAAAGGCAAACATCACCGTGTTGCCACTTTTAGGGTCAAAAATATTAGAAAGGTGTTTTTTCATGCCCCAGTCTAAGCTATTTGCGCCTTTGACATGGAAATTCCCTTGATTTACAAAAGGTACATCAATGTGGTAATTCTTTGCAACTTTCAATCCCTCTTTATCTGCCATAACTTTGTTCTCCTCTATTCCTTATATGATTTAGTTATGAGCCTCTTTTGCTCAAATTAGAAATTGTAATTATCTACATTATCGATGGTAAAGACTGCACGCTCTGGCAATAATCTTTGATAGAGTTTGTAAAAGCAAATACTGTAATGGTCACATCTTCTTTAGTGAGCCTCATGTTTTGAGCTGCTACTGTAGCTTGTGAGTAGTGCCATACATAATTGATGGCATCTTTTGTAGGATCTTTACCGCGTTCTGTCAAGGAGTCTCCTCCCATATTGATAAGCATTTGACCTAGTTGTTCTGGTGTTCCTTGAGATACCATAATGGTGCAGGCATCACAAGATACGTCAGAAGATTCAAAGAACGCATTGCCTGTCAATTTTGGAATAAATACAACAGTAATGTCACTTGAGCTCCCCCCCTGATTGGTGCTTCCTGCAGACCCTGATTGCATACATCCTACCAAACTTGTTACAAGTAATAAACCTGCTAAAGAAGCACTCATGCCAGACAAAATATAAGTGCTCAAAGTAATCCATTTGGTACGAATTCCACAATAGTCTGCAGCACGCTTATTTACACCACACAAGAAAACTTTACGTCCATAAGCTGTTCGATGCAGTAAACCATACGCGAGTAGTGCTAAAAGTGTGAACACAATCAGTTGATTAGGAATCATACCTCCTGTAATAAGCACAAAAGTTACACCTAGCGAAATAATGCAAATAGGCATAAAATCATTAATACTTCCAAGGATTACCCTAGGATTAAAAAATTGAGGATTTATGACACCAACTAGGATGACCTCTAAAAGAAGCAGAAGAAATAAAGACGTTTCCCATTTGAAAAGACATTTTTTCCAATATTTACTTTTCAATTTCTTTATTTCATTCATCTCAAGTTGTGGTGGATCTTCCAAAGGCTCCACTCGACTAAGTTCTTCCAGATCTACTTTTACCAAAGGTGTTTGGTGAGCCACTTTATTTTTCTTACTTAACTTATCCACTTTAATCGACTTGTTCATAGACCTTCTCACCTCCTTCATCTTGATGGATCATACGATTAGCTAGGCGCTCTCTTCTTGCTTTTTCAGCTTGCCTATGCTGCATGAGTGCATCAATGATAACTATTGTAATCAGAAGAAATACCTATAAAAACTAAAATTCTACTAATAAAAGCCATAATGGTGGCACCAATGACAGAGCCTACTCCACCTTTAAGCTAATGCCTCCCATGACACAAGCTGCCGTCGTGTTCGCTGCCACATCACTAATAGTAAAGATGCCATTTAAAAACCGATCTTCTGTTACATAGTTGAGCCCCTTTTTCATCACTGCTTTAGTTGTAAGCCCTGTTATATCTTGACCATCTAAATAGACCTTTCCCGACTTAACTAAGTCTTTACCAAAGAGAGTTGTTGCAAGTTCAGTCCGTCCCGCTCCTACTATACCCGTTAGTCCTAAGATTTCTCCAGATAGACACAAAAGCTTATATCACAAAACCCAAAACCATTGAGCTTATGTACATATAAAATAGGTTTAAGCATGCTATAGTCAAAGGGTTTATATATCACTTCTTCCTGCTTTTCATTGCTATTGGGTGGGAGTAAGCCTTTTACCAAAAGTTCTTGATTAAAAGCACCAACAGGCCCACTTAAAGTAATCTTGCCATCACGCATAATGGCAACGCGAGTCGCAATTTGAAAGACTTCTACGAGACGATGGGTAATGTAAATTATACTTATTTGTTGAACTTTTAGTGTTTCAATCAACTTAAAAAGTGATTGCACTTCCTTAAAAGTCAAAGAACTAGTAGGTTCATCTAAAATAAGAATTTTTGCATGACGCATCAGTCCTCTTAAAATTTCTACGAGTTGTTGTTCTGCTATGGATAAGCTTTCAGCTTTTCTTGTTAAATCTAGCTTCCACCCCAGTTGCTTAAGTAATAAGTTTAATCGATTGATGAGTTCAGTCTTTCTTTTCTTAAAACCCATGAGCACGTTTTCTTCTAATGTCATATTGGGAAACAACATGGGTTCTTGTGGGACTAAATAAACGCCATGGACTAAAGCAACAGAAGGCTTACTTAAATGTACTTTTTTTCCGCCTATAGCAATCTCCCCACTATCTTGCTGATAAATTCCCATAATAATTTTCATGAGCGTACTTTTTCCAGCACCATTACCACCTATTAAGGCCAGTACTTCCCCATCTTGCACTTCCAAATCTATACCCTTTAAGACTTGGTTTGTACCAAATGCTTTGCAAATGCCTTTCACACTGATCACCGAGTGTTGCCTCCTCCCTCAATACACTTACAAATGTTTATGCCCCTAATTTCTGCTACCTTGGATTATGTATTTAATCAATCCTTTTAGTTTATATAGTATTCTTACTCTAGTGGCTATATAACCTTTAGATTTAAACTTTCAACTTTTTTCAATTGCGCGTATAAACTGACCACTGCCCCTAATATAATCTCCATAAAGGGAGCAAAAGATCGGTACCTTAACATTTGTTGCCTGTAGAGGAGGTGTATCATGGAGTATGAAGAAGTACTCATGGTGAAAATTACTTGGTACTATTACATAGAAAAATTTACCCAACAAAAGATTTCCGATATGCTTGGTATTAGCCGTATGCGAGTGATTAAGCTTTTAGACAAAGCTCAGCAAAGCGGTATTATTCAGTTCAAGATTCGTGAAGACAATGCCCACCGTATCCAATTAGAAAGAAAGCTAATGGCTCATTTCAACTTAAATGATGCTTTCATTGTACCGACTCATCCAGATTCTAAAGAAATTAACGAGACTATTGCTAAAGCGGCCGCTATGTATATTAATGACAGAGTACTTACCAATAGTTTTATCAATATTGGGTACGGTGATACTTTAGGAAAAGTCCTTAATCACTTAGCTACATTATCCACATGCCAATTTTCTTGTGTATCTTTAACAGGTGGCGTGAATCATTACTTTCAAAATGCAAGGCAAAGCCTATTTTCGGCTCAACTTTACTTAACACCAGCACCTTTAATGTGCAGTACAAAAGAAATGGCCTACGCTATGCGTGAAGAGCATGCCATTAAAGAAATTTCTAGAATGGTGAAGCACTCGGACTTTACTCTTTTAAGTATTGGTGAGGTCAAAGAAACATCTACCATTTATAACCTAGGTATTTTAAGTAAAAATGATATTTTGTATTTAGGTATGAATGGTGCTGTCGGGGATATTCTATGTCATTTTATAGATGTCGAGGGGCATTTGATTCATTCACCTATTGAGGATCGCTTAATTAGTACACCTCTAGAAGTCCTTAAAACATTACCAAATGTTATTGGTATTGCCGCAGGTGCTCAAAAAGTGGAAGCTATTCGGGCAGCCCTAAAAGGGGGCTACTTTAATGTATTCATTACAGATGAAGCCACAGCTAAGCAACTTGTACCGGAGACTTAAACTATTACAGTTTTAAAGTGATGTGAGCAATGTGTTAAACGACACTATGCACAAACTGCTAAGCTCTCTATGTTCAATGATTGGTTGATTTACAAGTGAACCGAGTAATGGCTGCCCCACCGGAATCTTTGACCTCGCCAAGCAAACTTGGGACTCTGATATACCTAAAAAATTCTGCCAAGAAGAAAAAAATACAGCCACTCAGACAGGGCAAGATGCCTATGACTTACTAAGTCAAAAAGGAGCAACCCACTCTATGTGGTGTGCACCAGGTCTAAATCGTTAATAAGGCATACTTTAATATACCAGGAGGAATATTTATGTATATTGTTAATAAAAAAGATATAAGCTATCGTTTTGGTGATAGTGGCCCCAAGTATTTAATGAAAGGTCCTCGCATGAACTTTGCTCTTGTACAATTTCAAGCTGGCCAAGACTTTCCAGCCCACTATCATAATGTAATGGAAGAAAATTTCTATATCCTGGAGGGTGAGGTAGATATTGTAGTAGATGGTATCCACACTTGCGCCTTACTAAGAAAACGATAAAATTGATGTAAAAGCTTAATGCATTTGTGAAATCGCTAGATAAAAAGACTCCACCCTGTTACTTCAACAGGGTGGAGTCTTTTTGCATATGTTGCCTAGTCATTTAGCCCTTTGGAATAAGAGAAAAATAATAGGCCTTTTGAACACGTTTTTCTGTATCATAAGCTTCTTCCATTGTCTGGACAATATGCGTATCTACTTTTAGCACCTCCAATGCCTGCTTTAAACTACTTAGTACCTGTTTTACTTCTTGGTCGCAAGATGTTTCAAGTCTTGTTGCTCTTTGCACTAGGCTAAATCCTTGAGGTACTAATGCTTGAAAAGAAGCTTGCCCATTGGAATAACTGTTTAAAAGACTCCAACCTTGGGACTCTATCTTACCTAATTCCCCTTTGTATTTAGAACGCAAAGCATACATCTTTGCCGTATAATGCGCTACTATTTCACTTTCTCTTTTTGAAACAGACATATCCGGTTTGATCGGATCCTGTTGTATACCCCTCTCTTGATTTGCCTCCTGAAAAGAGGGCCTTCTATTGGTTAATGTTTCTTGCGTAGCTTCTTCTACAGTCAGTTCCCCCGTTTCTAAAAGATTTTGTTCTTCTTGCGTCAGTTCGGGAATCTTGTCTAATGCATACTTTTCTAATGCTTTAACTACTGCACGATTACTCGCTACCCTTTGTGCTTGTAAAGTATCCGTAGAGTAAGTAACTCCCTCATAAATAACTTTTATATTTTCCCATTGCCATAAAGCCACCCCACTTAGGCATATACCTAAACTAATTATGCTTAGAGCGCCTATCTTCTTCCACTTTTTCATTCTGTACTCCTTATAAAGTTTCATCTCTATTTTAAATTTATTAAGTAAATAATTATTATTTTATATGTAAACAATTATTTATACAAGTAAAAAAAACAGTTTTTTTAGATAAAAAAGGCTTGACCCATGTAGAGTCAAGCCTTTACTTTTAAAACAAACGCTTAATGCCATTCCAAATCGACTGAAATATGTTAACAATTCTTTCCCATAAGCTGACTTTTTCCGTCTCTGGTTCTAAATCAACCGGACTTGATAGCGATTCTGTTGGCATTACTTCAGCTGTACGCACCATAATCTGAAGTGTATCTGGTGGTGGATTGTCTGTTGATGTAATAGAAACAATTGGGGCATCTGGGTCAATCTTAAGAAGGTTCATTTCTTTTGTTAAAGTATTCCACTCACCGCTCACAATATGTGCAATCGTATCTTTAGAGGCTTTTATAGTTCCTAACTGTTCTAAGCCATCGGTTAAACGTGCTAAGGTATGCTGCATTCCACTTAAAGTTTGGCGCATCCCTTCTGTCATATAAGGTGCAAGCATTGTCATTTCGTTCTCCACTGTTTCCACCTGTTGAATGCTTTGTTGAAGGAGAGTCGTAAAATGGGTTGCAAGTTTTTCAATCTGGGTGATTAAGTTGAGAAGATTTACCTTATAGCTTTCCATTGTTTCTTGAACAAGAAGCATTTCTTCTTGCAATTTAACAATACGTCCGACTAAGTCACTCATCTCACCTACCAAAGATTGCAGGCTATCTAATCCTTCTTGCCCCGCCTCTTTATAATGAGCTAATATGTTACTATACTCACCTATTAAAGCACCTACGCTGTCCATGTTTTGTACCAAGGCATCCATGCTCCCCATGAGCTTGGCTAGCCCATTTAAAGTGGCTGAAGCATCTCCTAGCACATGAGAAATTTCATTTAAAGCACTACTCCCTATAAGGCTGTTTAATTGGTCTAAGGTTGCTTGGCTTGTTGCTAGACTATCTCCTAGTGCATAAAATTGATTATGTACATTTTGGATAGCAGTCTGAGCAGTGTTTAAGTCTTTTTGAAGCTGTTGAATAAGCGCCTCTTGCTTATCCTCTAACCCTGATAAGTCTTCACCTAGTAATGCTACAGCTCTTAGTGTGTCTTCTAAAGTAAAAAGGGCTTCTCGAAGTTGCTTTAAGTCTTTCCCACTTCTTTTTATTACATCCATCATGGCATTGCCATGGGTGTAAAGTTGTTCAACAAAAGGCTGTATTGTTTGAAGTTCTGGGAGACTTCCTTCCATTGTGCCAAGTAGGTTTCCTAATTCATCCATAATGACTACATGATTCTCACCAATGGCATCCCCACTTGATTGACTTGCTTCTAGGCCTAATTCAAATTGTTTTAACCCTTCACTTGTCTCCACTAAAGAGGCTTGTATTTGATCTAAGCTTCCCAAAAAAGCATCTAATCCTGTATTCATGGCCTGTGCTGCCAATTCTATCTCTTGTGTTTTTTCACCAATTCCTTTAACCTTATCAAACTGACTCAACGTAGCAGGCACCATCATCATCGTAATACCACCTGTTGTAAAATTTTGAGTCCCAACGCCTATTTTAAAGGTTACAGACTCGCCTGGCATAGCTACAAACATAACCATTTTTGTATTCCCAATAGCTTGAATTTGTGCCCCCTCTGCACGTAAGCTTTCTGTCTCATCCATATTGAATGTGGCTGCAACTTGTAAGAGTAAATTATTTTTATAATAGACATGTGCTTTTTCATTAGGTGTAGCTTGAATGAGTATTTCCACATAACCAGAAGCACCTGCAATTTCCTCTACCGTTTTAGGTACACCATTTAAAAGATAGGTAATATCAAAGTGCCAAGGTAGTTCCACTTTCTCTATAGTGCCTTCAAAATAGAAGCGCTTTAAATCATTAGGTAATTGCCAGATGACATGATTTGCCTCTACCTCAGGTTTTGTAAAGTCAGTCATATTTGTAACTTGTGTATAGTCACCATAATCTTGTATTTGAGTATGCCCATTTAAAGTATAAGTTTTTACCACATTAGCAAGTTCTAGCTCTCCATAGGCATCCAAATTCACATAAAGTGTTTCATCTATCAGGGGTTTAGGAGGTACTGCATACAAATGAGGCACCATACATAAGGCTCCCATCATAAAAGCACATATCTTTCCTCTAAATTGTCTCTTCATACGTCATTTCTCCTCTTTCCTTATTTCTTCTTTTGCGATTTTTGGCTTGTGGCAGCCAGCGGTCACATAAGGTAAGCAACGTAGGAAGTACACCTAACACGAATACCATACTTAGGAGTGCCCCACGTCCAATCAATCTACCTATCTCAGCAACACCTGTTATACTTGATGTGAAATAGAGACCGTAACCTACAGAGGTTAAAATAATACCTGATGTCAAAATAGATAAGCTACTTTCTTCAATACATTCAAGAAAAGCTTGTTTTGCACCTTGTTCTTCACGTGCCTTTAAATAGTTGTTCGTAAGTAAAATGGCATAGTCAATGGTAGCACCTAGTTGCAAGCAGCCTACAATAATATAGCCAATAAAGATAATGGTCTCCGAAGAGAAATATGGAATAGCCATATTCATATAAATAGCAATTTGAATAGGCACTAGTAAAAGAAGTGCAATCCCTAAAGATTTAAAGGTAAACCACAGTACCAGTGCAACGCCTATCAGCGAAATCACATTGACGCGCTCATAATCTGCTTTAATAATGTCTTTCATATCTTTTGTGGCCGGTGTAAGTCCTGTTATATAACTTCCTTCAGAATAAAACTGTTGGGTTAACTGAGTTAGCTTGTCCACTGTTTGAAAGGCTAAGTCACTTTCACCTGCTGTTTGAATTGATACGACTATTCTCGAATAGTCTTTTGATCGAAATTGACGTGTAATTACATCAGGTAAAAAACTTTCAGATAGACCTGGTGGTAAAAGCGCTGAGAGGGACTGCACGTAGCTCACTTCCTTAAGTTTTTCAATTTCTGTAACCAACATTTTTTCCTTAACTGAAGACGTGTGTGGCACCATGATGAGAACTAGGTTACTTCTACCAAACTTTTCATTAATCGCTTTTGTGTCTTCATAGACTTTCGTCCCCTCACTAGCACTTAGCGCATCATTCCCATATAAAAAATGATTCATATTTTGTGCAGTATAAGCAGGTAACACTAAAACTAAAGTCATTAAAAGAATAGGCATTCTCATTTTATAAAGTACGCTTCCAAATCCCTTAAAACTTGGCATAAACACTTTATGGCGTGTACGCTCAATACGCTTTTCCCATTTCAAAATGAAAGTAGGCATTAAAAGCATCACCGTTCCCAAGCTTAAAACAATGCCTTTAGCCAACACAATACCCATATCTTTCCCTATGGTAAACTGCATCAACGCCAATGCTAAAAAGCCTACAATTGTGGTCATACCACTAGATAGAATGGCACGACTAGAACTTTTTAAAGTACGTACCATGGCTTCTTCTGCTCCATATCCACATGCCTTTTCTTTTGCGAAGCTATGTAATAAGAAAATAGAATAGTCCATGGCAATGGCTAACTGTAAAATCGCTGCAACACTAAATGTAAAAAAGGAAATCTCTCCCAATACAATATTGCTTCCCATATTCAGCAAAATTGCAATTCCAATAACCAACATAAATAAAAAGGGCTCAAACCAAGACGTAGTTGTTAAACATAAAATAACTAAAATCATAGTAACCACTAATACCATCGCAGTACTCACTTCACTCATCAGTGCCTCATGAATGGTTTTATTGTCTACAGCTGTCCCTGAAAAAAATCCCTTATCTCCTGTAATGTTTTCAATCTGCTTCAAAGCTTGACGTGTTGTAGGGCTAGCATCTTCTTCAGAAAAGATAATATCCATTACCGCATGTTTATCCTTATAATAATTATGCATCAGTTTTTCATTATAGAAAGTGATGGGTTGATAAATTTGTTGCATGGTATCTAGCCACAAAACCATATCTACTCCCGGTACAGACTGAATACGGTCTTTCATTGCTTTTGCCTCGTAGAGGGACACATCTCGAATCATAATACGTGCCATTCCTGGATAGCCAAAAGACTCACTCAATACATTGATTCCTTGTTTAGAGGGTGCTGATTCCGGTAAGTACTTGGTCATATCATAATTAACTTTCACAAAAGGAAAGCACACAATAGCCAAAACGACGAGTACATAAAAAAGTTTTTCTATACGGGCTCGGTGGTTTACAATCCCTGTCATTATTTTGTCACTTGTTAAATGCTTCATCCGAACCTCCTTATATCATATTTATATGTGCATTATATAATGTCTTTGGGTAAACCTAAAGATAGAAATAGTTTTATTGGACATTAGGAGGTTAAATGTTGAACAACAAACAAGATTCACGTATTCTTCATTCTAAGGCTTGGATTCGAGAAGCTTTCTTACAACTTTTATCTGAACAACCTTTTGAAGACATTACGATTAAACAAATCACGCAAAAAGCAGGGGTTTCAAGACAAACCTTTTATGCTCACTATGGACAAAAAGAAGAGGTTCTTGGCGAATGCATAGACTTATTTTTCTATGAACTGTCCCTTCAAATACAGAACACCACAGATTTAGAATCTTTATCTTCTTCTCTAGTTATGCATCTCCAGGAGCATGAGCCTTTTTTACGTACGCTCTTTCAATCTAATTTAGATTTATTCATCTTACGTAAGCTCGAGTCTTTTTTATCCCAAGTCTGGCTCATTCCTTTGATGCAAGCCCGTAAGTATCACTCCATCATTCGGGATAACGACTTAGTTACCTTTTTAGCCGCAGGATGCTTTTTTACAGGTAAAAAAATTGTTTCTACTAAAGACCCTATTGATTTAGATTATTATTGCAAAGTGCTCTTCTCCATTTTACATACTTTGCTACAAGCCTAAAAAAACCTATATCCGTTTGCGTTGGATACAGGTTTTCATTTTATTTTATTAATCAACAAAAAAGTCTATGGACGCTCTAATATCCATAGACCTTTTTTACTATATTCTCTTCTATACTCTTCCAAAAAGGGGCGGAGGAGAATTCATTCAAGTTCATCTTGGGGGAGTGAACTTGATTTTATTATAAAGGTAAGATACCTAAAATTTAATAAACTATTTTTTCCTATTTTTGCACTTTTTTTACCATTATTCTGTAAGTACATTTTTTAAATACTTCTAATATTTTTTGCAATCACCTCAAATAGTTCTCCTTTACGATCTGCATCATGCACCCAATAAAATATACCTGCCATATGATGTGTCTTAACATAGTCACATTTGCATTTTACTGATGTCTGGTCATCATATGAGAAAAATGTACTTCCATTAAAAAGATATGGTGCTTTGGCAGCTTCATCAAAATATTTGACATAACCCTCTTTGTTTTCATACTGCTCTACAATATCTGTGTAACCTGGTCCCCAGTTATTCAAGTCAGGAGAAACTTGACGGTAACCATGATCGATATCAGGTACTTGATTCCACTGTTGTGAGTAGAAAGCAGCACCCATTAGTATTTTTTCAATAGGTACACCCGCATTGACCATAAGACGAATATGATGGTCTGCACTATGTGCCGGGATGTCCTTTCCTACAGGTTCGTAGAGGTTCGTATGATGCCCTGTCTGTTTGCCACCTGTATTAGAGTCATAGGTCATCAAATTGATAAAGTCTAAATATTGATGACTCATATGAATTTCTGTTCGGTCCAAATACCATTGCCCACTTCCAGCAGCTGTCGTTAGCCAATATTTCTTTCCATTGGTTGATCCTAAGGTATCTAAGGCTTTGCGGTAAGCTGCAAATAAAGCTGTATGTTGATACTTTTCTTTCAAAATACCTGTATCCCCTGGGAACTCCCAGTCACAGTCTATACCAGCTAAATTATACCGCTTTACAATATCCATTGTAGAAGCAACCAGTTTAGTCATACCAATTTCTGTCTTTGTCGCTTCCCCATGTCCATGATTGTTCCCACCCCCAGTGGAAACAAGAACTGCTAAATTAGGATTTGCTAATTGGATACGTTTCAGTTCAGATATTTGCGCGTCTTCTAATACCATGACTGTAATATCTCCCACCATGGGTGCAAAAGCCACATTTAAATGAGTTAATATGCGTGCTTGTTCATCCGTTATAGTGTGCATCTTATCTTTATTAACATATCCTACAAAATAATAATCCATATCCCTTCTCCTTTATGTGGACAATAGAGTACCTTTTATTTTAACTTAATCTTCGCTACTCTTACAACCGTATTCATGCCATAGCTAAAGCCTGTAGCATCAAATCCCATTGATTTATGTGCTGCATCTTGAATAAAATGTAAAGCTTGTTGGTTATCTAACCAAGTAACAGACTCAACTGAGCGGTCAATTCCAAAGAAATTTTTGCGACCACCACCAGAACCATCTACAACTACATTGCTATCTCCAGTTAATTTAAGTTTATGGATAAAGGCATACAGTGTATTTTCATCTACGCGTAGCATAAAGTTATGTCCTTCACCTGAAATATCGTCACAAGGTCTTCCTTTATAGATAGCTTCTCCTTCTAATGCAATCCATTGTCCTACTACGTTTAAAATAGCAGCTTGCATGATAGGCACTGTGCCATCTGCTTCTAGCCCTACATTGAGTAGATAGTTTGTACCCATTCTTCTGCTATAGCAAAGGGTTTCAATAACTTCTGGAACAGATTTATAGTTAAAGTCCTGACTCCCAATCCCCCAGTGATCATTAAGGGTTTGGCACATCTCACTTGCTAAATACTTTGGCGCACCATCTTGATTGATTCTTGCTGGTCGGCCTTGTTCGAAAGTTACACTATCAATTTCTATATTGCCCTTTTCACCTCGGTGAGACAAACCTGTATTGTTTACAATGATTGCATCTGGTTGATGTTTACGGATTACACCATACA
Organism: Niameybacter sp.; assembly: GCF_036655075.1. NCBI lineage: Bacteria > Bacillati > Bacillota > Clostridia > Lachnospirales > Lachnospiraceae > Niameybacter > Niameybacter sp. The sequence continues at coordinate 55,333 of NZ_JAVVQU010000014.1, forward strand.
GTGCTTCTTCTTCCCAATCCTCTTCTGGTTTACTCCAATTTCCATCAAACCATAAACCACCTATTTTCCCATATTCTGTACATAAAATTTCTACAGATTTTCTCAAATATTCTAAGTAACTTTTGAAATCTGTATTAAAACTTGTTTCATGCCAATCTAGTGTAGTGTGATAGAAAAATGGGATAATATCATATTTATGACAAGCCTCCACATATTCTCTGACTAAGTCTCTTTCAATAGCATGAGGGGCATCATAAGTATTAAGCCCTTTTGTATCAAACAAAGAAAATCCGTCATGATGTCTTGTAGTTAATACAATATACTTCATACCAGCTGCCTTAGCAACTTGTACCATCTTATCTGCATAGTCTGGAGCAACTTGAAAAGTTTTTACTAACTCTTCATACTTCTCGTTAGGAACTTGATAAAATGATTGATACCATTCGCCTTTTCCAACTTGTGAGTACAATCCCCAGTGTACAAACATTCCAAAACCTAAATCTTCAAAATCTGCAATTCTTTTTAGTGGCAGTGGTGTCGCCATATGTAATCCTCCTAAAATAAAATAAAATACACATTTAGTTTAATGTTTTTTTATAATTATGTCAATTTTAAACTAAGCATGATTTTGTTTTATATTTATCTTTTGTTTTTATATAAAAATGATAAGTATTTTATCTCCAAAATACTTATCATTTTTTAAATTTAAGTTAATAGCAAGTAAATGTGCATTTATTTTTGTTCAATCATTTCAATAATCACGTTATCTTTTTTAATAAAGCATAAATAGCATGCCCCATTATCCATCTTAGGTACAAGAACTTCATCCGCAAATTGCAGATAGGAGTCAATGCTATCTACTTCTGCCGCAATATGCACACTGTAATGCATAGATTCAGGGAAAACTGTCCCCGGTAAAAAGCGCACATATTCTATAGCAAAGGGAGAATCTTCTGATGATGTAACATAGATATTGGCACCTTCAACATAAAGATTCCCTTCTTTTTCTTGTGTTGTTGGAATACCTATATGAACGAGTTTAAACACTGTGTAACCTCCTTATAAAATAATTATTTCTCATTTTTTGTATTTTATTGACTAAAAGCAATGGTACGGGCAGGTGTTGCCCAAAAAGTTCCAAATTCATCGTCCCATTTAGCAATATTTAGTTGAAAGCCTGCCTGTTCTTGAACTGTTAATATTTCCCCGACCATATGTGCTACAACCTCAATCCCCAATCCATTTAAGTACTGAACACAATCCCTATAAAGAATAAACATCTCCATAAGAGTGGTCGCACCTGAACCATTAATCATGACAAAAGCTTTATCCTCCTTAGAAAGTGGAATGTCTTTAACCAATGCATTGGCCATAATGGCAATTGTTTCTTTAGCAGTTTTCATGGGCTGACGTCCACCACCCCCTTCACCATGTTGTCCCATACCAATTTCCATATCCTCGTCTCCTAAGTCACCAAAAGAAGCTCCCGTAGCCGGATGTGTTGCACAGCGTGAGGCTACAGCAATTGTTGCCATACTATCTGCATAACGTTGTGCAAGATCTGCCACTTCATCTAAGCTTTTACCTGCTTGTGCTGCAGCCGCACAAATATGGTAGAGTGGTATTGCTCCTGCTAGTCCCCTGCGCTCTTCTCCATTTTCACGAGGAGCATTGGAAATATCCTCTTGTGTGACCACTTTACGCACCTGAATACCAGCTTTTTTCGCTAATTTCATAGTCATATCAGCCACTAACATATCACCTGCATGATTAAGTACAAGGAATAAAACACCGTGCCCTTTATCTGCTAACTTTAAAGCTTCTAAACACGTTACAGGATTAGGTGCAGCAAACACATCACCTGCTACTGCAATATCTAGCATACCATCCCCAACAAATCCACTAAGGGCAGGTTCATGACCGGTTCCCCCCAATGTTACAAGTGTTACACGATCCGCTGTGTCAAGTGCATTACTCACCACCATATTGCCATGTTCTAAATGGAGATGGAGAATATCGGAATAAGCCATGGCCATACCTTCTAAAAGTTCTGTCGTTAGGTTAGCAGGGTCATTGATAAATTTCTTCATTTTCATTATTAAACCTCCTCTACTTGTTTGTATGTTCTATTTTGTTCCTTTATATGTAAGCCTTTATAAAGACCTTCAAAGAAGTACATAGCCGAAACAGCACCTACATCAGGTGTTCCAATTGTTTGCATTTTGTAATTTTTAGCTCGACCGAATTTAGCAATACACTGTTTTGTAGTCTCCATACCTAGTCGAGCCCCTTCAGCACCATGTTTTAAAATTTCTTCAATAGTTCCTTGTGCTTCTACTATATATGCAGTCGCAGGAATTAGGGTATCCATCATTGTTTTATCCCCTACCCTTGCTGTTGTTAAGTCTTGAATTTCTTCTAAAGCATTTTGAAACATTTCTTGAACTTCTTTTTCAGTTATGTTGGTTTCATCTTGGAAAGCAATTGCAAAACCGCCTAAATAAGTTGCCCAAAGAGGTACAGATGCACCACCATTTAGTTTCATGATTGCATTCCCCACTGCCTCCATCATAGTCTTTATACTTTGAAAATCATGGCTATCTAGCGTTTCTTGTATACAATAGGATACTTTCTCCATCGTTACACCGTGGTCTGCATCCCCAAATTTGGCATCAATTTCAGTAAGCTCCTCTTTTGCCTGACACATGTATTCTGTGCTATATAAAAGTGCTGCTTTCCATTGATCCTTTTTCATGTACTCACTCCTTTCTTATTTTCTTGTGACTGTAAAAAGTATTAGGTCCAACTGGTATCTGTTTATATGTATGATTTGTCCTAGCATTTTATAAGTTTAAAGCACAAAAAAAGACCTGGAAACTTAAAAGTTTCTAGGTCTTGAAAATGGAGGGAGAAGGATTCGAACCTTCGAAGGCGGTGCCAACAGATTTACAGTCTGC
>NZ_JAVVQU010000015.1:0-57643 GCF_036655075.1 Niameybacter sp.
ACTCATAATAATCTTGACTCTTTTAAAGCCATTAATTTTACCAAGATAGGTATATGTATAGTAGGTCTTACCGCCGACTGTCACTACGTCTAGCTCATGTTGTTTGAGCGTTTTGATAAAGTCACTAATCTTTATACCATCTTTTTTATAGCCTCTAGGGAAGATTTTACGGTTGGATTTTAATGCACCAATGTACTGGAACCCTATGGACTGTGAAGCATTAAATACAGCTTCGCAGCTATACCAACTGTCTGCTAAAACATAGCCTTTATTAGCAGGCTTAGGGAATTCCTTAAGTGTGTTTTGAGCAAGTTCTATTTTACTCATTTCATCTTTTTGATACAGGATAATATCATAGGGTAAAACAAGCTTTTCGCAGCGGAGCATAACTGTTACAAACTGATGTCCGTATACCGTTTTCCTTTTTAAATGTGAGTTATGGAAAGAACAGCCTTGTATTTTACGTTGTGCCTTTGACGAGGGCACAGTCTTTTCATTAACAGTATCGTCAATAATAATGTAAATAGGCTGACCAGTATCAATGGAACGTTGCCAAATACGCTTGATAGCATACCTCTTCATTTCTTCAAGAAGAAGGGATTCGTTCCAAGAACTCTTATTAATAAATCTGGAAATTGTTGTGCGATGTTTCTCGGTATAGAATTCATTTACATCAGATATTTTTCCGTTGAAACCCTTGAGTACCATAGCTAAAAGAAATGCTATTAGATGTCTGAACTGTGGTTTAGAAAAGAATAAGTCCAGATTTAACTTATTTAGGAATTTGATTATATCTAAAGAATCGTTTATAATTAGTTCATTAAACATTTATGTAATCTCCTTGTGATTATTGGTTTTAGTCGACTTAATTATAACAGGGGATAGCATAGATGTTTTTTATTTTGCCCAAAATTCTATTGGTAATTTATTGGAACTGAATTTGCACGTTTATAGTAAACTACTTAAACAAGGAGGCAACAACATATGCAACAAGTGAAAAGAAGCTTAGTCTTAACCTTTGGAACAGCAGCTAAAAGTGAGGAAAACATTACGATTACCAATCCAAAAGAGGTCCTATCAGGTGTGGCAATTAAAAAGGCCATGACAGATGCCTTAGCCACCAATGCTATTGGTGAGGTGGTACAGGCAGATAAGATTATCGAGGCTAAATTTGTGATTCAGCAAGTAGCAGCCGTGGACTTCGAAGAGGCCTAAGAGATGGAAGAGCTTTTGAGCCAAATTGGTAATTTTGGCTTTCCTATTATCCTTTCCATGTATTTACTCATTCGGATTGAGAATAAGATAGAAACCCTTTCTAGTACAATCTACCAATTGAGTAAAGTACTAGAAAAAAGAAATCAAGATTAAGAAAAATGCCTTCATACCATCTACAAGATGGATGTGAGGGCATTTTTATGGTCTAAAAAGGGAGAAAGGATAATATATTTATAGAAGAGGATTCTTACCATTTTTTAGGGAGGTAGATACCCTTGAAGAGTAAAAGAAACATAAATAATTTTTCCTTATATAAGGGAAATTAATAAAAGAATAGACAATCTAGATGATCCAAAACATAAGAAAGTGAGATGATGAAATGAAAAGAAATAGAAGTATCGTTGTTTTTATGATTTCCTTACTCATTCTGATTGCATTGTTAGCAGGGTATATCTTGATGAATAAGAATCAAAATGACGTCAGTATAGGCTCGTACAATGTAGAACAGACTGGACAAATCGTACAAGTAAATAGGGAAGTGCCAAGTACAATGGAAGCATGAGAAATGCGCCTAGAAGTAGCTTGACAAGATGTAAGCCTTTCTCTATACTAGTTCTAATTATTTAAAAGGAGGTAGGACATGGGAAACGTTGCAGCATTTTTTGATATAGATGGAACGATTTATAGAGAAGGGCTTATTACAGAGGTCTTCAAGAAGATGATTAAATATGAACTCATTGATGCAAGTAAATGGCATAGTGATGTAAGACCAGCTTTCTTAAGTTGGGACAAAAGACAGGGTGATTACGACACTTACCTATTAAAAATGGTCGATGTCTATACAGAAGCTGTAAAAGGAACAACACCTTACCATATCGCATACATTGCCCAAAAGGTGATTGAGCAAAAAGGCGACCGTGTCTATACTTTTTCAAGAGAGCGCATTAAAGAACATAAGCAAAAAGGGGATAAGGTCATTGCTATATCCGGTTCACCTATTGAATTGGTGAAGGAAATGTCTGGTAAGTATGATATGGATGACTATCGTGGTACCATTTATCAGGTCAATGAACAAGGCACTTATAGTGGTGAAATTGTACCTATGTGGGATGCTGTAAGTAAGCGTAAATCTATCTTGGAAATGGTGGAGAAGTATGATATTGACTTAGAGGCAAGCTTTGCCTACGGAGATACAGCAGGAGACTTAACCATGCTTAAAATGGTAGGAAAACCTTTTGCCATTAATCCAACTAAGGAGCTTCTTAGTCAAATTTTAGAGGATGAAGCACTGAAGCAAAAAATTACTATTATTGTAGAAAGAAAAGATGTTACTTATCGTATGCCACTAGAGCATTTAGATATTATATAAGTAAGTCTAAAGCGTTTGAAAAAATAAAATAAACTCCTTATAATAATAAGTATTAAATCATATAATGGCTAGATGAAAAGGGGGAGTACTATGACACAGAAGAAGTTTTACGAAGAAAAATGGTTTTGGTATGCTGTTTTAGCAATGGTGAGCATAATCTGTTTAACAAGACGCAATAAAATCATCGTTAAAGGTGTGGGAAATGGCAATGCAAATGGATCTAACTTTAACAGTACGACCAATAATCCCTAAAGTATAATAAAACTCCTCTTACTGAGTATAAGGGGAGTTTTATTATATATATGTTCTGATTTTTGTATGTTAAGTTAATTTAACTTGACAGAAGGTGTTTATTATGGCAAAATGAAACAACTTTAATAAGAAAAGTAAGGGGAATAGAATGAAAACATTAGAATTTTACAAAAAAAATTTACAAGAAAAAGGGATAGAGCTTGAAGCGGGGATTTTAAAAAATGAAGAACATTATTTTACTAAACTTTGTGTAGCACATAAGCTTGAAGATGCAGGATGTGTACAAGAAGCTTATGAGATTTTACGTCACTTATATGAGACAAGTGCAGTACGTTTTGACAGACATCTTTTTGCAAGTTACGAAGACTATTTAGAAGAAAAAGTGAAATATTTTGTAAGCCTTGCCCAGTTAAGTTATACCCTCACACATAACCCAGCTCAAAGCTTACCTTATTTAGATGAAGCACTCATCACTCTAGATGGAGAAGAAAGCGCTTATCCATATATTGACCGTGATGACATTGAAAAATTAAGAAATGAGTACATGAACCTAGCTGTTTAATAACTGCTAGGTTTTTTTATTACCAAGAAACTTGTGACCAAGCTTGGAAGAGTTGATATAATAGAAGAAAAATGCAGAAGGAGGAAGCACATGGTAGAGTTTATATTAGGGGTAGCAAAGAGCGGAAAGACCACAGTATGCTACGATGCAATTCAAGAAGCTTTAAAAGATGAGGCATATCACAATCTGATTATGCTTGTGCCAGAGCAGTTTAACTTACAAGTACAAATTGAGCTGGCAAAGTTGCTAAGTCCTGGACTTTTACGTACAGAAGTCATGAGTTTTAAGAACTTAGCGAAGAAGGTGTTGAAAGAAGTAGGTGGAATCAAGGAACCGCTTATTGATGACTTAGAACGTGTAATGATTCTTAAGAAGTTACTTGAACAGCATAAGAAGGAGTTAGCGTATTATAAAACCAGTTATAGCAGTGAAGGATTTGTAGATGGGATGAATCGCCTAATCACCATCTTTGAACAAAATGAAGTAGACAAATCTATGCTAGAAGCTTTAACAGGAGAAGATAAAAGTAGTGATGTCTTTAAGTGCAAGATGCAAGATATCATAGCTATTAATGAATGGTTCCATAGCTTTATCAAAGAGCGATTTGTAACGGTGGAAAAGACAATGGAGCGTTTGGCAGGGTCTATTTCTAAGAGTCAGTATTTAGAGGATGCAGTGGTATGGATTGATGGATTTTATGGTTTTACTGCTACCCAATTGAAAATTATTGAAGAGCTCATGCACAAAGTACAAAAGGTCATCATTACGCTGCCTATAGACCGTCAGTATGATAAAGGTGAGTATGTATATCCTAACAATCCTTTTTACGATAGTATTAAGAACTATCAAGGGTTGGTGAAACGCTGTGAAGCTGGGAATGTGGAGACTAAGACCTATGCTTTAAAAAATGAAAATGTAGCTGCAGATGCCCTAGCTTATTTAAATGAAAACTATTTAAAGTCTTATGCTAAGCCTTACGCACCTACACAAGATGCTATTAGACTTACAACTTATGCCTCAAAAGATGATGAGGTTGTACAAGTAGCTAGAGAAATCGTTAAGTTAGTCCGTGATAAGAGTTATAGATATCGTGATATGGCCATTCTTGTAGGCGATATGGTGCAGTATAAATCGACTATTATGAGTACCCTTAAAGAGTATGGGATTCCGGTATTTATAGATGATAAGAAGAGTATCCACACCAATAGCCTTGTAGCAATCATTGATGGAGTACTAGAAGTACTAATCACGAATTGGAGTTATAAGAGCATGATGACCTTCCTCCGTTTCAATATGCTTGCGATCAGTCGTGAAGATATAGATATTCTAGAAAATTATATGCTTGAACAGGGGATACAAAATAAGAAAAAATGGCAAGCCGATTGGGAAAGAGAAAGTAAAGGAATAGACTTAGCATATATCAAGAGGATTAAAGAGCAGGTGATGGCACCACTTGTAAGCCTTGAGGAAGCCTTGAAGCAGGTTAAAGATACAAGTGGGAAGATGAGAATTAGTGAAGCGAGCAAAGCTGTATATCAATTCTTAGAAGATATTCAGGCGTATGAGACCATACAAAAGCGTATGAGCTACTATAAAGTACAAGGTGAGCGAGCACTGGAGTTAGAAAATACCCAGATATGGGGACAAGTTGTGGATACCTTAGAGCGTTTAGTGAACCTACTTGGGGATGAAAAAGTAGCTTTAAAAGCTTACAAAAATATTTTAAAGACAAGTTTTAGCTATATAGAAGTAGGTATTATTCCCCCTTCAAAAGATCAAATCATTGTAGGAAATATTGATAGAAGTCGTATTCCACAAGTAAAAGCACTCTTTGTTCTAGGGGTAAATGAAGGTGTGATTCCTAAGGTGGATGAGGGGATGCCACTCTTTTCTGATATGGACAAGCTCACCTTGATGCAACTGTGTGAAACAGGAGATGAAAAGCGCTCTAGACTTTATGATGTTATGGTGCACAATCCGCTGTACTTAGGCCAGTTTTTGGTGTACTACGCCTTTACGCGTGCGAGAGAAAGATTATATGTAAGTACTATTCAGGCAGAGGAAACAGGAAAGGTACTTCGCCCTTCTATTGTATTTTATAAGTTGAAGAAACTATTTGGTATGGAAGAAGGTTCAAAAGATATACTAGACCCTCTACAACTTCCACGCCCAGCACTTGGGTATATAGGTTGGGAAATGAGAAGGTATTTAGATGGGCAGGGTGAAGAGGGGCCATGGCAAGATGCAGTGAGTTGGTTTATGACTTCTAGTCAGTGGCAAGATAAGTTTAAGCATTTAACTTCTTATATGGCCTATAGCAACCAGCAAGACCAGTTAACAGAAGAAAATGCAAAGCTCTTATATAGTGAAGGACTTGTGACCAATATTTCACAGCTTGAGCTTTATCGTAATTGTCCATGTTGCTATTTTATTCGCTATGGGCTTAAAGCATCAGAACGTAAAGTGCTCCAATGGAATGCAGCTGATCTTGGGACACTTTTCCATGAGACACTAGAGCGCTATCCCAAAGAGCTTAAGAAGCAGAATACAACTTGGACAGCGGCGACGGAGGAACAACAAGATACGTGTATAGAAGAAGCACTGCGTTATAGTGCGGTCAAACTTAGTCAAAATGCAAAACAAGATGGGCGATTTGCCTATACACTAAAGAAAGCACAAAAGATGACTAAGCGTGCAATAGGTGCCTTAACCTATCAACTTAAAGCAGGTGAGTTTGTACCAGAAGCTTACGAAGTGAGCTTTGGAAGCGAGGAGATGCCACCTATAGAAATCATCTTAGATGATGCGCATACATTGTATTTAAAAGGACAAATTGACCGTGTAGATGTGTATATGAAAGATGAGGATGCACGCTATATCAAAGTATTAGACTATAAGTCTGGGAACAAAAACTTTAGTCTACTTGAACTTTATCATGGACTTCAGCTTCAGCTACTACTTTATTTAGATGCCTATTTACGTCTAAATGAGAAGAATAAGGCTGCAGGGATGTTCTACTTCCACATTGATACACGTACCATCAAATACGAAACAGGTATGGCTCTTAGCGAAGCACTTACAAGACAGTTGAAACAATATAAGCTATCAGGTCTTAGCACCAACAATATAGATATTCTAGAAAAGTTGGAGGAGGGTATAAAAGGAGAGATTGTACCTGCTAAGAAGAAAAAGGATGGAACACTTGGAAGTACATCCCAAGTGGCAAGTGAGGGGCAGTTCCAAGCATTGATGGGCTATATGCATGAGCTCATACGCAACTTAGGCCGAGATATGCTGGCTGGAAAGATTAGTGCGAGACCTTGTAAATTAAAAGAAAAGGATGCTTGTGCATTCTGTAAATACCATACGATTTGTCAATTTGATGCAAGTACAAAAGATAATCAGTATGACCAGCTTGAAACATTAGGGAATAAAGAGATTTGGGAAAAACTTAGTAAAGGAGGGGTGACAGATGGCATGGACACCGATGCAACAAGCAGCCATTGATAAACGTGGTGCTACTATTTTAGTTTCTGCAGCAGCAGGTTCAGGAAAGACAGCGGTACTTACAGAACGTGTATTTAAAAGGATTATGGGCAATGAGGAAGAAACAGGGATAGATATTGATAGATTCCTTATCGTAACCTTTACAAGTGCAGCAGCCCATGAGATGAAGGAGCGTATTGCAGACAAGATGAGTAAGGCAATAGAGTATCTTCAACAAGAAGATGATGGCGAACAAGAGATGGAAAAGGTAGCTTATCTTGAAAAGCAATTAGCCCTTTTACCAAAGGCTTCAATCTCTACTATCCATTCTTTCTGCTTGAAGGTGATTAAGAACTATTTCACTTATTTAGAGATTGACCCTAATATCAAAGTGGGTAATGAGTCAGAATTACAAGTTATGAAACTAGACCTTTTAGAAGAAATGTTAGAAGAGGCCTTTGAAGAAGAGGACAATGAGGATTTCTTAGAACTTGCAGAGACTTATGGAAGTATTAGAGGTCTAGAACCTCTAATGAACTTAATATTAGATTTATATACCTTCTCAAAAAGCACCATCTTCCCCAACGCGTGGTTAGATGAGATGAGCCAGAAGCTATGTGAAACCCACGAAGTAATGGGAGCATCTGCGTGGGAACAAGAACTCATACAAGAACTCATGGCAGACTTTAAGGATTTAAGGCAAGTTTACGCAGAGGCCTTAAAGCTTACGCGTAAGCCAGATGGTCCAGCAGCTTATGAAGAAGCTCTAGTCAAAGATTTAGAACAGATTGAGCATCTTTTAGAAGTGCCTATAGAACATGTGGAAGAGCTGATTGGCTGTATCGAGGGGATTAACTTTTCTAGGCTTTCAGGGAAGAAGCAAGACTGTAGTGATATACTCAAAGACCGTGTAAAAGGGTACAGAGAACTAGCTAAGGATATCGTCAAAAAGGCTCAAACAGTGACTAAACTTCTAGCAGACCCTTATCTAAATAGCAAAACTTACAAAGCAGGGGAGTTAATGAAGACCCTTGTGAAGTGGGTGAAAAACTTTGATGCTAGATTTAGTGAGGCAAAAAGAGATAAGGGACTTGTGGACTACAATGACTTAGAGCATCTTGCACTCAAACTCTTTGTGACCCATGGTAAAGATGAAAAGGGGAGCAAAAAATTAGCTTATACAGAAGTTGCAAGGGAACTTGCTGACTTCTATGAAGAAATCTACATTGATGAATATCAAGATAGTAATGCAGTACAAGAGACCTTGCTAGGTGCCATAGCCCTTGCTAAAGAGGAGGGACCAACCCGCTTCATGGTTGGGGATATGAAGCAAAGTATTTATCGTTTTAGATTAGCCAATCCTCTTATCTTTGCAGATAAGTATGAGCGTTTTGATAAATACCAAGAAGATGGGGCACATACTGAAATTTGTATTGACCTTTCTCAAAACTTTAGAAGCCGTGCAAATATCTTACAAGGAACAAATGACTTATTTAAGCAAATTATGAGTAGACGGGTGGGGGAGCTTTGCTATGATGATGATGCTGAACTTAAAGTAGGGAATCATTATGAAGAGGGAGACTATGAAGCTTATAGAGAGCAGGTGGCAGACCAAGTAGAAGTTTGTCTAGTAGAGACCCAAGATAGTGCAAGAGGTGAAGAAGAGTCAGAAGAAGGCACAGGTGAAGAATCGCCAGCAGACCTTAAAAATATCGAAGTAGAAGCATTGATGGTAGCAAAGCAGATTGGTGCACTTTTAAGAGGAGAAGCCAATCCTAAGGTGGTTTATGATAAGGAGATTGGAGCCTATCGTAAAGTAGAGCCAAGGGATATAGTCATCCTCTTGCGGTCAGTACAAGATAAGGCGAACCTTTTTGAAGAGGCACTCTTACGAGAGGGGATAGATGCCTACGCAGATGTAAGTAGCAACTTTTTTGAGGCGATGGAAGTGCGTATTATGCTGAGTCTTTTGCAGATTCTTGATAATCCTAGACAAGACATTCCACTCCTTACGGTACTACGCTCACCAATGGTAGGATTAGACTTTGATGAAATATTGCAAGTGCGTAAGCTGGACGAGGAAATAGATTTATATACAGTATTGTGCCGTTACCTAGAACTTGGAAAAGCTTCTGTGACTTTACAAGAGTTTATGAAGTTATTAGCTCACTATAGACAAGAAGCAGCACTCATGCCATTAGAAGAACTGATGGCAAGGCTATTTGTTGAAACAGGCTACTACGGATATGTAGGGATGTTACCAGCAGGAGCTAAGAAAAAAGCCAACTTAAAACTGCTCAAAAAATATGCAGAAGACTTCGAAGCCAACAGTGGTGTAGGGCTTTTTGCTTTCTTACAATACATGGAGAAGTTGAAAAACTCAGGGGCAAAAATAGGAGAAGCTAAGCTTGTAGGTGAAAGTGAAAATCTTGTTCAGATTATGACCATTCATAAAAGTAAGGGGTTAGAGTTTCCTATTGTGTTTGTATGTAACACCAACAAGGCATTCAATAACTTAGATATTATGAAAAATGTGTTGATGCATCATGAATTGGGGCTCGGACCTAAGTATACAGACCGCGATACCAATATTTTATATGAAACACTTCCGTTTGAAGCCATCAAGCGACGCATTCTTTCCGAAAATATATCAGAAGAAATGCGTGTACTTTATGTGGCACTTACAAGAGCCAAAGAAAAACTATTTATTACAGGGACAGTAAAAGACTTGCAAAAAGAGATTGAAAAATGGAGTCCTTTTGCCATTCGAAATGAGGAAGGAATCTTGCCACTTGGGCTTAGAAAGTCTCCAAGTTACTTGAATTGGATTGGTATGAGCTTATTTGCGCACTCAGAGTTTGAGGATTTCAGAGTGGCAACGGGAATAGATGCCCCTTATTTGTTTGAAGGAAGTGGGAGATGGAAACTTTCGACCTGCTCTAAGGACAGCCTTTTAAGTGATTATCAAACCGTAGAGGAGAAAGTAGAGCAAAGAGAGGCGCTACTTGAACATTGGAATGTAGAGGAAGCCTATACAGAGCATAAAGAAACGTTATATAGCTATTTAAACTATGTATATTCTCATGAACTTGCTACAACTATGCCTGTTAAGGTGACGGTGTCTGATCTTAAGAAGCAAGCGATGATAGACCAGTACCAAGAAGATGTTGAACATACTTCAGTGTTAGAAAAATCAAGCCAAGCACATCTCATAGAGCATGGGGGGAACACAGAAAATAGTATACAAGCAGACAATGAGTCTGATATACTAAGTACCCAACATCTAAACCAGATCCAAGAGATGTTTGAAGAAAAGCCTATTCCAAAGTTTATGCAGCAAGAGGCTAAGATGCAAGCAACTGTAAGGGGAACGCTCATCCATAGTGTGTTTGAACAGCTAGATTTGATTCAATGTAAAACAGCAGACTCAATTAGGGCAGAGCTTACACGCTTAGTAGAGACAGGCAAGCTTCATGAAGAGGCAGTTAGCCTAGTAGACTTAGCCCAATTAGAGCATATGGCACACTCAGACATGCTTCGTCGCATGGAGGAAAGCCGTCATATATGGAAAGAAAAAGCCTTTGTATACTTATTGCCTGCCAATGAGGTAGAAGAACACTACAATCCAGAAGAAGAAATTTTACTTCAAGGGGTAGTGGATACGTGCTTCATTGAAGAAGATGGAATTGTTATCATTGACTATAAAACAGATTACATTGATGAGAAAGCACTTCAAGAAGGCATTGAACGTATTAAAGGGCGTTATAGTGTACAGTTAGAGCTGTATGCAAGAGCCTTAAGCCAGATTACTGGTCTGCCAATCAAAGAGAAGTGTTTGTACCTCTATCATATTGATAGATGGGTAACTTTAAATTAATACGAGGGAGAATAAAGATGATTAGACTAGAACGTACTGATGTAATGAATATTGAAAATGCTATAAGAGGTGCAAGAAACCCTATGAATAGCTGGCATAGAATGGATAGTGAGTATGATGAGACAGGTCACTACATCCTTGGAGAAAACGATTTAGACCTTGGTAAAAGACTTTGTAGAGCAGGGAGCGACCACCGTAAGTTCTTACGTCAAATCTTTGTTTCTGTAGACATTACAGCACCCCTTTACTGGTGGAAGGAGTACGACACTTACAAAGTAGGTACAACAGCTAATTCTACAAGTACTATGCACAAAATTCATAGTAAAGCTTTTGAAAGAGAAGATTTCAGTATAGATCATATGAATCCAGCAACACTTGCTACATTGGATGTGATTGTGCAACAATTAGAGACACTTCGTGTAGATTTCAATGAGACAAAAGATAAGACTGATTGGTATAGCATGATTCAACTGTTACCATCAAGTTACAACCAAATGCGTACATGCTCTATGACCTATGAGAACATTCGTAATATGTATACAGCACGTAAAAGTCATAAGTTAGAAGAATGGCATACTTTCTGCAGATGGGTAAAAACACTACCTTATGCAGAAGAATTTATCATATCTTAAGGGCAAAGGCGTAGAGCTAGAACAAAGAGGGGATTACACTCGGTAAAATAAGTGTAATCCCCTCTTTGTTATGAATTTTTCATTGTAAATGCTCACTTTGAAGTTTGAAATATACAGTTAGTATTTACAAATCATAGGAGGTTATGCGTGTGTGGTCATTGTATTATTTTTTAAAGCATGACGTTCGGCTGCTAGATTTTGAATAAGTACTTCAAAAGTCCAATGGATAGAAGTATCAGTAACTGTAGCCATAAGTGGTCTTGGAAGACGGAATTTTTTTAGACCTTCAATAAAAGCATTTGTTCTATTAGAAGGGACATGATTGAATACGATTGTCTTATTCATAGGGATGTCAATAGATGCAGTAGCTTGCAAAGGATTATCTTCTAACAAGTCAAATCCACCACCTTATTTTTAAATTATTTGTTTAAAAGTGTCATTAAGAGTTCGTTGTTACGTTGTAAGAATGCTTGCATAGCTTCAGCGCTTAAAGTTTGATTAGAAATAAGTGCTAGGTCATAGAGGTGATGACATACTAAGTCTTGGGTATGTGCATCTAAGTCCTTTTGGGCAAGTGTGGTGATGAGTGGATGGTTTTCATTAAGCACTAGAGTTGCCTCATTTGCTGGTAAGTTTGCTGTATCCATACCATAGAGTTTCATCATTTCTTGCATACGACGGCTTTCCTCTGAGATAAGAAGCATAGAAGGTACAGAAGTACTTTTAAGACTTTCAAGTTTTACTTTAAGTTTATCTTGGTTTAAGATATCGCCAAAGAGCTTGCCAAGTTTTTCTTCTTGAGCAGTATCAATAGCTACACCATCTTGTTTAAGGGCAGAAGAGATATCTGCATCAATACGCATAAAATGAACATCTTTATTTTTCATTTCTGCATGAGAGATGAAAGAAGAATCGATAGGATGATTCAAGTAAACAGCTGAGAGACCATTTTCTTTAAACATACTTACATATTGTGATTGTTTTTCTTTGTCTGATACATAGAAGACTTTGTTCTCGTTAGTATCCTTAACTTTTTCAAGATAATCTTTCAGTGTGATATAGGTATCTTCTGTTGTTTTGTAGAGAATGTAGTCATTCATTTTATCAGCAAATTTTTCTTCTCTTAAGCAGCCGTATTTGATGAATGGAGAGATAGAATCCCAACATGATTCATAGTGCTCAATTTCTTTTTTGTAAAGAGAGATCAGTTTGTCTGCCACTTTTTTCGTGATATAGTCAGAAATTTTCTTAACGAAGCCATCATTTTGAAGGAAGCTACGAGATACGTTAAGTGGAATATCTGGACAGTCAATAATCCCTTTAAGAAGAAGTAGGAACTCAGGAATGACCTCTTTAATATTATCTGCAACAAAGACTTGATTATTATAAAGTTTAATTTTACCTTCTACCATTTCATATTCATTATGCAGTTTTGGGAAGTATAAAATACCTTTTAAGTTAAATGGATAGTCCATATCTAAATGAATCCAGAAGAGTGGTTCGTTATAGTCCATAAAGGTTTTGCTATAGAAAGCTTTATACGCTTCATCAGTACATTCAGAAGGCTTTTTGGTGTAAAGTGGAACAGGATCGTTCACTGGTTTTGGTTCTACAACTTCTGGTGTCTCACCTTCTTTTGTAGGTTCTTCTTCTTTGTTTGCATCAATCACATAGATAGGTACAGGCATGAAGTTACAATACTTTTCAATGGTAGAAGAAAGGGTGTGATAGTTGAGGAAATCTTTACTTTCTTCATTTACATGTAAAATAATATCTGTACCACGTGCCAAACGTGTGCCTTGTGTTAAATCATAGGTTGTACCACCATCACAAGTCCAGTGAACAGCTTTGCTACCCGTATAAGAACATGTATCAATATCTACAGTGTCGGCAATCATAAAGCTTGAGTAGAAACCTAGACCAAAGTGACCGATGATTTGATCTTTGTCCATTTTATCTTGGTATTTGTTGAGAAAGTCTTCAGCACCAGAAAAAGCAATTTGTGTAATATACTTTTCAACTTCCTCTTCTGTCATCCCAATACCATTATCAGATACTGTAATAGTACCTGCTTTTTCATCAACGATGACTTTTACTTCAAAAGGCACATTAAGCGTGTCTTTTATTTCGCCCATATCACAAAGCTTTTTGAACTTTAAAATAGCATCACAGGCGTTGGAGATTATTTCACGCACAAAAATATCGTGATCTGAATAAAGCCATTTTTTAATAATAGGGAAGATATTCTCGCTATGGATAGATAAGTTTCCTTGCTTAGACATAAATAAAACCTCCTAAAGATAAATTTGGTTGAGTAATTATATAATTCCTTAAACATATCTATAATACTATTAACAAAAATTGATTGTCAACTACCTATAGGCAGATAATTGAAACTAGAATAACACTTATATTTAAAATTGGAAATAAACATGAAGAACTACCAAATATTACTGTAATAATAGAAAGCATCTTGGGGTAAATTATGACTATAACCGGCAGCAAAAAAGCTGGTTAACAAAATCCAATCAACATTTTCAAGGAGGCAACTCAAATGAAAAACCAAGCATTAGACGCAATGAAACAAGAAGTAGCTTCAGAACTCGGTGTGCCATTAAAACAAGGTTACAACGGAGACATTACAGCTAAACAAGCTGGTTCTGTTGGTGGAGAAATGGTAAAACGTATGATCGCAGCTCAAGAAGCTCAAATGGGTGGAAAATAACTCAAAACAACTAAATAACGCGGTATCTTAAAGACTTGTGTAGTATCACGAAACATAAGCATAGGATATAGGTAAATAAAAAGGAGTATTCCACTTGGATTACTCCTTTTTATTGTTTGCATTTTTACTCGTATAAATAAGGCCACCAATGCATAATAGCATAGCACCTATTGAGAGTAAGGTAATGACCGTATGATGTAAGATGAAAATAGCGACTAGAAGCTGAATAGCGGTCATTAAAAATAGGAGTAGAAAACTCGTTTTCAATTTGCTGTAATCCATGATAAGCCCCTTTATAAAAAATCATACTTAAAAAGAAAGTTTTTAATCTTAGTATCCCAAATAGTCTCGGGAGACTTGTCTAGTGTGAAAGTCTTATAGGCAATTCCAGTACTGACGGTAATTTCAGAAGCCTTAAAAGTAATGTTAATAAAGCAAGTATCAACGAGGTCAGAGATTGCTTCGGTTTTTTGCTTATTTGTACTTAGAATGATTTTAAAGTAAGAAGGTGACTTGCTTCCAATAATAATTTGATAGATGTAAGGACGTATTTCACCCCAGGTTAAATAATCACTCAAGTCTTCTCTCTCATCGGAGTTGTAAAACTCCATATTTCTATGTCCATCTAAAATAGATTTGAAGGCTGTGTGCAAAATGGCTTCACGTATGAGGAAACTATCAAATAGATCAGACTTAATTAATTTGTTCATAAATTCTTTGTTGTGAGTAATGGTATAAGCTTCTATAAAAACCCCTCCCTATCGTCATTAATAAAAGTCATTACTCTTAGTAAAGCACTTCTTCTAAAAAAAGTCCATGGCTAGGTGAAGTTGGACCAGCTAAAGCGCGAGATTTACCTTCTAAGATGCCTATAACATCACTAGGTTGTATATGTCCTAGGCCTACCTCTAATAAAGTCCCCGTTAGAATACGTACCATATGCTGTAAGAAGCCGTTGCCATGATAGTAGATGACAAGACCACATGGAGCCGATTCAATAGTAATACTATGAATATGTTTAATGGTACTTTTTTTCTTGTTCTTCATAGAAGTGAAACTCTTGAAGTCATGAGTGCCTAGTAAGTGATGGGCAGCTGCCTCCATTTTAGCAATATCTAGCGTTTCAGGTATGTGATAACTATAACGAGTGAAAAAAGGATTTGCAGAAAAGTTGGTATCAATATAGTAAGCGTAGCGTTTAGTAAGACAATTGTAACGTGCATGAAAAC
This sequence comes from Niameybacter sp., assembly GCF_036655075.1. Lineage (NCBI taxonomy): Bacteria > Bacillati > Bacillota > Clostridia > Lachnospirales > Lachnospiraceae > Niameybacter > Niameybacter sp. The sequence continues at coordinate 15,348 of NZ_JAVVQU010000015.1, forward strand.
GCTCCGAAGCCTCTTTAAGTTGAATAACCGCAATGTCTTGAGGGAGATAGTCACGTAGGTATGCTAGAATTTCATCACAGCTTTTTGAAGTGGTTGTATGGAAGTTAGCAACTTGCATACGTGCATGAACACCTGCATCTGTACGTCCAGAAGCAATAACTTGAACAGGCTCATCAAAAAGTTGTGAAAGGACATTTTCAAGTTTGCCTTGAATTGTTTTAAGCGGTTGGGTGGTCTGAACTTGCCAACCGAGATATTTAGTGCCGTCATAAGCTAGGAACATTTTATAATTATACATAATAAACTCCTTTGAGGATTTCTAGTTTAAGTTTTAACTAACCTTATAAATCTTATACAGTATAACATAAGAATGATAAGAGCTAAAATAACTTTACAGAGGTAGAGTGTGAGAAGAGAAGATAAAAATATAAGCAATATTTGATTGAATATTTAATAAATGTTTAAAATATGTTAAAATATAATAGACATTAAAAGGGGAGAAAAGAGATGAATCTATCGAAATATAAGATAAATGTTAGAACTTCTATTAAAACAAAATGGACAGTGTTTGTCTTAATACTTGTCTTATATCCAATGATTTTAATCGGATATGTAGGTTATAAAAACTATGAAGAAGTTATTACAAAACACTTTATAAATTCTGTACAAAAAGACGTGGTCATAACATCTGAGTGGTTCGAAGAAAAGTTAAAAGACTTAGAAAAGTTTATAACAGATACTCAGTATGATAAGGCGGTTTATGAGTTTACACAGTATTATTATGGACGGCTTAAAATGATGGAAATAGATACAGATAATCATAGCCCGGAAAACATTGAAGAAATAGATAAAATGTTGATGAATGACTATCATATGAAAGAAGAAAAAGTCGGAAAATATTTGCGGTCACTTGTGCTTTCTAGACAAGATGTTGTCCTAGCAGCATATCAATTTAAAGAGCAAAAACAATTTAGCTATATGGAGCTTAGGGATGAACTCAGAGATCGATCTAAAGCTAACTTAGAAAGAGAACAATTTAATAGCCTAGATGTTTTTAACAAAATCAAGGAAAAGTTAGAGGAGAAGGGGCTGAGTAAGACTTATTACATAGATGAATTAAATAATATTTATTTAGCTCAAAAGATTTTTTATAGAGATACCTATCAACATTCAGGTACAATTGTTATTCAATTAGATAAAGAGCAGTTGATGAATAAGTATGAACAATTACTTGAGGGGGCAAAAGAGGCAATCTATGTACAGGCTAATGGAATGGCAGAACTAGTAGGTGTCGGAAACTTGAATGATAAAAAGAAGTATAAACTCAATGAGTTTATGGAGATGAGTCTAGAACGAGATATTGTTTATAAGGAAGAAAATAAAAAAGAGGCGATTGTTTATCATATGTTTTCAACGCAAAATCTCTCAGTAGCTACAGCTGTCTATATTTCGACGGATATACTATTACAAGAGATTAGAGAGCTATCTCGCTTTATATTTATGTTATGTATTAGTACGCTCCCTATTTTCTTATTGCTAGCGAATAAGCTTTATAAGGAATTGATTTACCCAGTATACTTACTCAGTGACAAGATGCAGCAGATTGAGAATGGAGAAATGGGTGTTCAGATTAAAGGAGATTATCAAGATGAAATAGGCCATGTTTATGCTGCTTTTAATAAGATGAGCAAACAAATTCAGTATTTGGTTAACTGTGTTTATAGAGAGAAGCTTATTTTAAAAAGTTCAGAGCTTAAATCATTACAGGCTCAAATCAATCCACACTTCTTATATAATACGTTAGAAATGATTAACTGGAAGGCACGTATAAGTGGAGATGAAGATATTGTACAAATGATAGAAGCGCTGTCAGGAATTATGGAAGTGAATATTGATAGGAGAGATAGCCATTATTTGACGCTTAAAGAAGAAATAGAGTATATGAGAAACTATACTTTTCTTATTCAAAAGAGGTTTGGTGAAAGAATACAGTTTGAAATCAGCGTAGAAGAAGTGTTGCTAGAGTCTAGTATTCCACGTCTTATACTACAACCTTTAGTAGAAAATGCTATTAGTCATGGGATTGAACCAGTAGGGGAAGGAAAGATTTGTATTAAAGTAATAGTAAAGGAAGAGGATCTTGTTATTCTCATTCAAGATACAGGTGCGGGTATAGAGTTAAGTCGATTGGAGTACTTGCAACATGAGCTGAACAACTCACAAAAAGTCTTTATAGAAAATGAAACAGAAGAAAAGGGGAAAGGTAGGAGTCATATAGGGATTATTAATGTACAAAAGAGGCTTAAGCTTATGTATGGAGAAGACTACGGAATGAGCATTGAAAGCGAGCAAGGTAAGGGGACCAAAATTATTATGAGGTTGCCAAAAACAACAGAGGAAGCACTTTAAAGGGGGAAATAGAGATGTATAAGGTACTCATTATTGATGATGAGGTTTTTATTAGAGAAGGTATGAGAAAAGTTATTCCATGGCATGATTTAGGCTGTGAACTTGTAGACGAAGCGCAAAATGGAGAAGAGGGTATAGAGAAGATGATTCAGCATGAGCCACATATTATTATCTCTGATATTCGTATGCCAAAGAAGAGTGGTTTAGAGATGATTGATGAAATGAAGAGTATTAATCAAGATATTCAAATTATCATTTTGACGGGATTTAGAGAGTTTGAATATGCTCAGCAAGCCATTCGACTAGGTGTATTAAGATTTTTACTCAAACCTTCTAAGTTAGAAGAAATTAAAGAAGCTATTGTGAGTGCAGTTGCAAATCTTGAACAATTACCTAAACGAGAGGTTCTGTTAAATCCAACATTAAAGGAAGTAGAAAATGAAGATAAAGGTAGAGAGGAACTTGATAAACCACAGTATTTAGTGAGACAAGCTATTGATTATATTAATGAACACTATGATCAAAAGTTAGATTTGCAAACTGTGGCAGGTGAGCTCTATGTAAGTACTTGGCATCTGTGCAAGGTCATCAAAAAACAAACGGGGACTAACTTTGTAGATTTACTCAATGCGGCACGTATTGAAAAGGCTAAGAGACTGTTGCTTGAGAGCAATATGAAAATCTACGAAATTGCTGAAAACGTAGGGTATACAGATACGGCTTACTTTTCTAAAATCTTTAAAAAGAGTACCCAAGTAACACCTAATGAATATCGTAACAAAATGTACTAACTGAATAAGCACTAGTCAATAAGTGATGATCAATCCATTGTTTTTTGTATAGATGAGAGATTTGAGTTTGATAGATTATAATTTGAAAAGCAAAGAATATGTAAAAGTATGAGCAAATTTAAACAATAAACAGCAAGATAAGCATATTCAATCTGTATATTTATAGTGATATAATTAAATCAAGCTAAAAACTTACTAGCATTTCTTACATATAGGGCATCAAATGAACTAATGTACGCTGCTAAGAGATTAGAAGTGTGTAAGTAAATCTCACCAACAAAAGGGCAATACAAAAAAGAAAGGGGGCTTTTTAAGTGATTTATAAGGACAAGAAAATTGTAGTACTATTTTTACTTCCAGCAATCTTATTCTTAGTAGGTTTTCTATACATTCCATTTTTAATGAGTGTAGTAAACAGTGCCTACAACATCACAGACTTAGCGGGGATCAACAAAACATTTATAGGGTTTGGGAATTATACGGAGTTAATCAAAGATGTCAACATTCATACAGGTATTAAAAATACTTTTATCATGATGATACTTTGCATTGTTTTTGAGTTAGGGTTAGGTACATTATTTGCGTTATTTGTAGATGGGATTAAGAGGGGGGCTAAGTTCTATAGAACTGTATTCTTCTTCCCTGTAGTTATCTCAGCTACAGCAATTGGTCTTATGTTCGTACTTTTCTATGATTATAATATTGGTTTATTTAATCAATTAATAATGAAATTTGGTGGAGATAAAGTACTTTGGATGACAGAAAGTTCAGCGATTTACATGATTGCTATCCCAACAATCTGGCAATATGTAGGATTCTATTTCGTACTTGTGCTTACTGGGATTTCAGCTATTCCAGAAGATATTTACGAATCAGCTTACCTAGATGGTATTACTGGAATCAAAAAAACAATTTACATTACTATTCCTCTTATTAAGGGTGTGCTCAAATCTAGTCTAATTCTTGTTATAACAGGTGCGCTTAAAATCTTCGACTTAGCGTGGACAATTGCACCTAAAGGGATACCAGGAGGAAGCAGCTACTTGCTAGGGACTTACCAATACAACATGGTTTATGAAGCGTCTCGTGTTGGGTATGGATGTGCTATTGCTGTACTCATTGTAGTACTTGGGCTAGGTATATCTCTTTTAGTTAATAAATTCTTAAAAGAAGAAGAAATGTAAAATTTAAAATAAGGAAAGAGGGGTGTAGTCATGGCCAAAGACTTAGCTACGACTAAGGCAAAGAACCTTAAACTTAAAAAGAGTTCTGGGCCAATAGAGCAGTTCTCAATAGGCAAAGTATTTATTCACATAGTGCTTTTACTTTGGGCAAGTACAACGGTTTTTCCATTAATTTGGGTTATGAATAACTCTTTTAAATTAAAAGAAACAATTTTAGTGGATTCATTTAGTCTTGTGAAGGAGCCAGTTCTAGCAAACTATATTACAGCATTTGGCCGTATGAAGATTGGTACTGCCTATATGAATAGCTTAATTATTTCAGGTTCAGTAGTATTGGGCGTAATGTTGTTTGGAGGCCTTGCTTCTTATATCTTGGCGAGGTACAATTTTAAGGGGAAGATAGTTGTTCATTCAATGGTAATGGCAGCTTTATTATTTCCAGCATTTGCAACAATCGTTCCAGTATTTACAATGCTCTATAATGCAGGCCTTATGAATACTCATATTGGCGTTATCTTGCCTCAAATTGCAGGAAATATGGCATTTGCGATTATCATCATGGTAGGATTCATGTCTACTATTCCCATGGAACTTGAAGAAGCAGCTGTAGTGGAAGGCTGTGGGGCTTGGCAAATCTTCTGGAAGATTGTTGTGCCAATTTCAAAACCTTCATTTGCAACAGTAGCAATCTTTACATTCTTATGGTCATACAATGACTTGTTCTTACAAAAGATTATTATTCGTAAAACACAAGTACGTCCAATTTGTGCATTACTTGATACAATTAAATCACAATACGGTACAGACTATGGTTTAATGTGTGCATCTGTTATTCTAGTAGTTGTACCCGTGCTTATTGTATACTTATTCTTACAAAAATATATTATTAAAGGTCTTACAGCGGGTGCAGTAAAAGGTTGATGTAAAACTCGGGGGAGTGTTAACAACATTTCTTAGCTTAAAAAGGAGAGAAGAAAATTATGATTAAATTTGGTACAGGTGGCTGGAGAGCCATCATCGGTGAAGATTACATTAAAGATAATGTGGTGCTTGTAGCACAAGCTGTGGCAAACATTATGCAGACAGAAGAAGTCACACAAAAGGGTTTAGTAGTAGGATATGACAGACGTTTCCTATCAGATAAATCTGCTAGATGGGTAAGTGAAGTTATGGCTGGAAATGGCATACCAGTACAAATTATTAATAAGATTTCTCCTACACCCCTCATTATGTATTATGCAAAGACTCATGGCAATCACTATGGTATAGCCATTACAGCCAGCCACAACCCAGCAGAATACAATGGTATCAAAATTTTCACCCTTGGTGGACGCGACGCAACAGAAGAAGTCACTGACAAAGTGGAATCTATTGTTGCAACACTTACAAAAGATGATGTGAGACAAATGGATTATGAAGAAGCAAAAGAACAAGGGATCATTAAGGAAGTTAATCCTTTCAATGATTACATAGATACAATTTTAGGGATGCTTAATGTTGAAGCTATCCGTGAAAAGGAGCTTAAAGTACTTGTTGATCCAATGTTTGGCGTGTCTAAAAATTCACTTCAAGCACTTCTTATTAGTTGTCGCTGTGAAGTAGACCTCATTCATGATCGTCATGATACACAATTTGGAGGAAGACTTCCTTCACCAACTGCGGTAACACTTAACAGACTTGCTAATATGGTTGTTGAAAAGAAATATGATATTGGTATTGGTACAGATGGTGATGCGGATAGACTTGGTATTATTGATGAAAAAGGTAACTTTATTCATCCAAATGATATTATGGCATTATTATATTATTACATGCTTAAATACAAAGGCTGGAGTGGTCCAGTTGTTAGAAATATTGCAACAACACACCTTTTAGACGCTATTGCGGAAAGTTTTGGTGAAAAATGTTACGAAGTACCAGTAGGATTTAAACACATCTCAGCCAAAATGGAAGAAACAGATGCTGTTATTGGTGGAGAAAGTAGTGGTGGTCTTACTATTCGTGGACATATTAAAGGTAAAGATGGTATATTCGCTGCTGGTTTACTTGTAGAAATGATGTGTGTAACAGGCAAACGCCTTGCACAAATGTTAGATGAAATTCATGCAGAGTTTGGAAACTTTGTAATGACTGAAGATGACTGTCGCTTCTCACATGCTAAAAAAGATGAGCTAGTAGAAGTACTTTTCCATGAAAAGAAATTACCTGCATTTAATATTCCAGTAGCTAAAGTAAGTTATGAAGATGGATGCAAAGTGTACTTTGAAAATGGTGGATGGATTATTGCACGTTTCTCAGGTACAGAGCCTCTTATTCGTGTGTTTGCAGAAATGAGTACAAAAGAAGAAGCAGAATCTATTAGTAGACAAATGCTAAGCTTCTTAGGTTTATAAGCACATATAGAAAATCTTATACACTTTATAAATTTTACCGATATAATGGTAGAATAGAACTTATTTTATCTATTTAGGAGGAAATCATGTTTAACATACAAGAAATCTTTAGCCAAATGACACTCCGTGAAAAAATCGGACAAACATTTCTTCAATATTATCAAGGGTATGAGGATCTTCCAGAATCTCTTATCGAAATGAATAAACGTACAGAATTAGGTGGTATCATCTTTTTCTCAGGAAACAACGTAAGAAACCTTGAACAGTTCCGTGAAATGAACAAACGTATTCAAGCACATGCTAAAGAGAATCGTTTTGGTATTCCAATTCTTCTTACTATTGACCAAGAAGGTGGACAACTTACAGCTATTCACCAAGGAACAACTATGTTCCCAGGGAATATGGCAATGGGATTTGCAAATGACGAGGAAATGGCATATAGACAAGGCGCACATGTTGCTAAAGAATTAAACTATGCAGGTATTGATGTGTGTTATGCACCAGTACTTGATGTAAGTTACGATAGAATTAATGGTGTACCAGTTGTAGATAATCGTATGTTTTCAAGCAAACCAAGTGTTGTTGCAGATATGGGAACAGGCTTTATTAAAGGGCTTGAAGAAAATGGCATTGCTGCATGTGGTAAGCACTTCCCGGGGATGCGTTTAACACAAGAAGACACACACTTCAAAATGGATGTACACTCAGGTGACATGAAACGTCTTGAAGAGGTAGAACTTGTACCTTATAAAAAGGCTATTGCAAATGGGCTAGGCTGTGTCATGATGCACCATGGTATTTTCCCACCACTTGATAGTGAAAACCCAGCATCAATGTCTAAAAATGTAGTAAATTACTTAAGAAAAGAGCTAGGGTTTGATGGGCTTATCGTTACAGATGACCTTATTATGAAAGCGGTACTTGATGCATATGGTCAAAAGCAACCATTAGTAGAAGCGATGAATGCAGGGTGTGACCTACTCATGTCTACATGTGCAGGTAAATGGTATGTTGATTTCATGGAAGAGTGTGTGCAAAATGGTACAATTTCTGAAGAGCGTATCAATGAAGCGTGTCTTAAAGTATTAGAATACAAAGCAAGATATCGTTGTGGTGAATTCCCAGAAACAAAAGCATTTGATAAAGCTCAAGGTGATGAAATTGCTTATGAAATTGCTAAAAAATCGCTCATTCTTTACAAAGGGGAAAAAGCAGATTTCCCAATTAAACTAGAAGAAAAAGAAAAACTTGGAATTATCTTTGGGAATCCAGCACGCCTTGTAATGAGTGATGCAATTAATCTTTATGATAAGCTATCTATTGAAGAAACAGTTAAAAAACATGGTTACCATAACAATACAAAAGAAGTGATTATGCCATGGAGACCTACTCATATGGAAAGAGTATCTGTAGGGGATATTGCAATTATCTCTGACTTTGTTATCTTTACAACGGTTAATGCCTACTGTTTCGAAGAACAAATTGAAACAATCAAATACATCCGTGAGTTCTGCCCAACTAAAAAGGTTATTGGTGTAGCGACAAGGAGTCCAGAAGATGCGAAGCTTCTTGCTAATTATTGTGATTATGTTGTTGTGACAGGTGGATTAACACAAGTTACACTTGACGCTTTAGTAGAAGCTGTATTTGGTGATGGAGACTTTGAGTTCAATCCAGCAAAACAATTATTTGAATAAATTTACAACAGGTGCCACTTCGTAAACGAAGGTTTACAGGTGGCTACTTGTACGCTGAGGGTAGAAAAATAACAATTTATGAGAGGTGAAAGTAATGAACTTTTTTGACAATGTAAATAAGTATGCAAATGAATACCATAACTTACAGGCAAATCCTGAAGTAGCATGTGAAAAAGAAATGCCAGGTAAGGCTTTCTTTGTTGAGGATAATAACATTTTAGCGATTCCTAGAGAAGATGGGGATTGTAGATACCCATTTGGTCAAAATGGATTTAATTACTGGGTATATGCATCGGGTTATCTTCATAGTAACGAAGGACTTTTCTCTCCATACCTTAGAGCCTCAGAAGGACAAGAACCTAAAATTGCTTTCTTTGCAGGATTCAAAGGGGAAGAGCATTACAAAGTTATTCCTATTTTATCTGTGCCAGTGATGGATGAGCATGTCCAAACAGAAAGATACACTGTCTTTACTAAGGCGAGTGCATACTATATAACAGAAGCAGAAGGGATTACGTTTGCAATCCGTACTTTTGTAGATGCCAACAAGAAGATGTACTATACAGTATCTGCAACAAACAATACAGATGAAAAGAAAACTTTCTTTGTATCTTCCTACTTTAATCCATTCCTTAAAAATGCTGTAATGGAAGGTGCTGAAAATCGTTGGTTTAGACAAGCTACAGTACTTCCTGCAAATGAAGGACAAAATCTTGATAACTTTTTAGTTGAAGTATATGAAGAAAGAGAGAGAGGGGCGATGGCTCCAAACTATGGTGTGTTTATCAGAAACCTTACATTAAGTGAAGGGGCAAAACTTATAAAATCTGAAGAAACAGCATCTCGTAATGATTATGTAGGCGGCGTAAGAAGTTCACTGCATACGCCGGCTGCTCTATATAAGGGGACATTTGGGGAAACTAAGAAAGTTACAACCTTCACAGAAGTATCTATTGCAGCAGATATGCTTCATATAGAATTAGATGGAAAAGCAAGTATGCGCGAAGATATTGTTATGACTTATTGTTTTGAAGATGAAGAAATGGAAGTAGCTATTCATGCAGTGCCAGCACCAGAGGTGATTGATGGTGCAGAAGTCGAGATCATCAATGAAGAGGCACAGCGTGGTGGTGCTATGAAAGCTAAATTTGGCAAACGTCTCCGTGGGGAAATTAAAGAAGAAGTGTTCAATGCATTCTTTGAGCATCTTAAGAAACAAGTTGAGTTCTGCTCTGTTATTAAAGGCTATATTCAACTTTCAAGCTTCTCACTTATTGGAATCCGTGACGTATTCCAAGCGCTTGAAGGTTTGGTATTCTATGAGCCAGAAGTTGCAAGAGACAAAATGATTGAGGCACTTAACTTTGTACAGCCAGATGGTCGTTGTCCAAGACAATATTCTCTTCCAAGATTTGAAGGGGATACACCTAACATGGACCTTAGACCTTTCATTGACCAAGGAGTATGGGTCATCTCTACAATTGCAACATACCTTCGTTTCACACAAGATTTTAACTTCTTAAATGAAACCTGTGGATACTATGACTTTGTAAATGACAAAGCACATCTTGCTAAGAAATTAGACAAGACAAGTTCAGTACTTGATCACTTGTTTGATATGATGAACTACCTTCTTACAAATCGTGACCATGAGTACACAAAATGTGTATGTGCCCTTTATGGAGATTGGAATGATGCGCTTGATGGTCTTGGTGTAAGTAAACATAAAGACCGTGAATATGGTACAGGTGTATCTGTTATGGCAACACTTCAAGTTTACCAAAACTGTTATGAAATGATTGAATTACTTGAAATCTTAGGTGCAGACCAATATGCAGATAAAATTGATGAGTACAAACAAGCAATGGCTGAAATTGAAGAAGGCCTTACAAAATACGCTATTATTGCTAATGAAGCGGGTGAAAAACGGCTGGTACATGGATGGGGAGATGAAAGAAGCTACTTTGTAGGCAGTTTTGATGACCCAGATCATGAATCTCGTGATGGTATTACTTCAAATGCTTTCTGGGTACTTGCAGGTATGTACGATAAAGATATGAGTATCAAAGAAACGATTCTTAATGCGTATGACCGCTTAGGGTCAAAATATGGTTTAAAAACATTCCAACCTCACTTTGAAAAAGGTACAACAGGGGTAGGACGTATTCCAAACTTACCAAAAGGTACAGCAGAAAATGGTGCAGCATATATCCATGCAAGTACATTTGGGGTAATGTCGCTCTTTAGAATGGGTGAAACAGACCGTGCATGGGATGAACTTTCAAAATGCCTACCCTTTACACATGAAACAGTATCAGTATCACCCTATGTTATGCCTAACTCCTATGGTTTTAATGAAGAAAAACAAATTGATGGCGAATCTATGCAAGACTGGCAAACAGGTAGTTCAAATGTTGCGCTTAAAACGTTCATTCGTTTCGTATTTGGTGTAGAGCCACAATATACAGGACTTTGGATTCAACCATCAATGGACATTCCATTCGAAACAACAGCATTTGAACTTAAAGTAAGAGGGACTCACTTAGTACTTAAATATAGTAACCATGAAACAGGTAAACGTATCTTCAAAGTTAATGGTGAAATACAAGAAGGAATTTACGATAACGTAATGAAATTGGAAAAATTATGGTTAAATAACAACTTTATTTCAAATAATAAAGAAATTGTAGTAGAAATTCTTGACTAATTTGTTGGTTAGAGTAAAAATAAAATAAGAAAGTATTTTTAGGCACTTTTTACGAGTACCTAAAAGTATGTAAAAAGGAGGGATACAATGAAAGCTATAGTAAATGGTAGAATTTTATTTGATGGACAAATAATAGAAAATAAAGCTTTATTATTTGAAGATAAAATAATAGGAATAGTAGATATACAAGAAATGTCACAAGATGTAGAAATAATTGATGCTAAGGGGCACTACGTAGCACCAGGATTTATTGATATACATATCCATGGGTATGACACAAAAGATACTATGGATGGCACAGAAGAGGCTATTCGTACGATTGCTAAGGGTATTGCCCAAAATGGTGTAACCAGTTTCTTACCAACGACTATGACTATGTCAAAAGAAGAAATCATCACTGCATTAGAAGTGTGTAGAACAGTGAAAGCACAAGGTAGTGAAGGCTCACAAGTACTTGGTGTACATATGGAAGGTCCATATATCAATGAGGCCTTTAAAGGTGCTCAAAATGGTAAGTATATTCAAGAACCTAATGCGGATGCCGTTCAATTTGTAAAAGACTATCAAGATATTGTAAAACTCATTACGATTGCACCAGAGATAGAAGGCGCAAATGAATTTATTAAAGAAATTTCCAACAATACTGGTATTGCCTTATCTATGGGACATACAAAAGCAGACTTTAATCAAGCAATGGAAGGTATTGAAGCAGGGATTACTCATACAACACACCTTTTCAATGCTATGACACCATTACACCATCGTAATCCAGGTGTAGTAGGTGCAGCACTTGCTTCAGAAAAAGTAAGTTGTGAAATGATTTGTGATACGATTCATGTTAACAAGGGCCTTTACCCACTCGTTATGAAAGCTAAAGCACCAGATAAATTTGTACTTGTTACAGACTGTATGTGTGCAGGAGGCTGCAAAGATGGTGAATATGCTCTTGGTGGACAAGCTGTATTTGTAACAGAAGGAAGTGCACGTCTTCAAGATGGTACATTAGCAGGTAGTGTGCTTCGTCTAAATGAAGCACTTAGAAATGTGATTGAGCATACTGAATATGGCGTGGAAAAAGCAATTGAATTTGCTACAATCAATCCAGCTAAGACGATTAAGGTAGATGCATTTAAAGGAACATTAGATACTGGAAAAGATGCAGACATTATTTTCTTTGATGATGCTGTAAATATTAAATATGTAATTAATAGGGGGAAAACAATCCATGAAAACAATTAAATTAAACGATATGACAATCTACGTAACAAAAAATTATGATGAAATGAGCCAAAAAGGTGCTGAACTTATTGCTGAGCTTTTAAAAGCTAAACCAGAAGCAAACTTAGGTTTAGCTACTGGTGGTACACCAGTAGGTATGTACAAAGAGCTTATTGAAATGAACAAAAAAGGGGAAATTAGTTTCAAACAAGTTTCTTCATACAACTTAGATGAATACTACCCAATTGAAAAAACAAATGACCAAAGCTATGACTACTTCATGAAAGATAACTTATTTAATCATGTAGATATCGATCTTAACAATACGCATATTCCAAATGGTATGGCTGCTAACTCTGCTGAAGAAGGCAAAGCCTATGATGAACTTGTACGTGCTATCGGTGGTGTAGATGTTCAAGTGTTAGGAATTGGTGGAAATGGACATATTGGTTTCAATGAACCATGTGAGGTATTTGATCCTATTACACATCAAGTAACATTAGATGAAAGAACAATCCAAGATAATGCTAGATTCTTCAACTCAATTGAAGAAGTACCAACACAAGCAATTACAATGGGGATTGGGACAATCATGACAGCTAAAAGCATCTTACTTTTAGCAAGTGGTAGTGGTAAAGCACCAATCATCAAAGAAATGCTTTTAGGAAAAGTTACACCACAAGTTCCAGCATCTATTTTGCAATTCCACAAAGATGTAAAAGTTGTTTTAGATGAAGATGCAGCAGCAGAACTTTTAAGTGAAATTAAATAAAAATATAATACTATAGTTTAGTTATCTAGTAGATGTTGACAATGAAAAAATAGTTCGTTATAATCTTATTAGATAATTAATATAGTTACAAGTGTGTTACTGATACGATCAGGCATAAACTTTATTTTTTCCAAATATGAGGAGAAGGTATTGTTTATGCCTTTTTATTTTTCAGTAATAAATCCGGGGAAATCTTAGCAAAATACATAAATAGTATTTAATAAATTTAAGGAGGAACATATTATGAAACAATTAGTAGTAACAGTTCAAGGCGAAGCAGGATTACATGCAAGACCAGCAGGAGTACTTGTTAAAAAAGCAGGAGAATTTACATCTAAAATTACAATAGAAAAAGAAGGTAAATCAATCGATGCAAAAAGATTACTAGCTATTCTTTCTTTAGGTGCTAAAAAAGGAGACCTCATTACAATTACAGCTGATGGTGCAGATGAAGACAGTGCAGTAGTTGCAATTAAAGAAGTAATTGAAGCAAACCACTAGAATATAGGAGTTGACATGATGATATTAGATGGCATGGGGGCTTCTAGCGGTGTAGCTATTGGCAAAGTATTTATTAAAAAACAAGGTACAGCTACTGTTCCAAATACAAAAATAGAGAATGTGGAAGCAGAAATTAAGCGTTTTGAAGAAGCCAAGGTAGAAGCATTAACAGAGCTTCAAGGGTTGTATGAAAAAGCATTACAAGAAGTAGGTGAAGAACACGCAGGCATTTTTGATGTACATCAAATGCTCGTACAAGACTTAGATCTTCATGATCAAGTTGTAAGTGTGATTACAGAAGATAAATATAATGCAGCCTATGCCGTGAGCAGTGCAGCTGTAGTCATTGCAGGCATGTTTGAATGTATGGAAGATGCTTATATGCAAGAACGTGCTGCTGATATACGAGATATTTCAAAACGACTTATTGGTATCTTAACAGGCGAAAGAGAAATAGCCTTAGCCGATTTAGATGAACCAGTTATTTTAGTAGCTAAAGATTTATTCCCATCTGATACCATTCAAATGAATAAAAAGTTTGTTTTAGGCTTTATCACTGAAGACGGTGGGAAGATGTCACATTCGGCTATTTTAGCAAGAACAATGCAAATTCCAGCCATCGTAGGTGTAGAAAGTGCATTGACAAAGTTTAAAAATGATGAAATCATTATTCTTAACGGGAAAGACGGAAAAATTTATACTGAGCCAACACCAGAGATGTTAGCACAGTGGACTACAGAGCAAGAAAAGTATAAACATGACAAAGAAGCATTACAGGCACTTGTGGGTACTGAAAATAGAACATTAGATGGTGTGCATATTGAAGTAAATGCAAACATCGGTAGCCCAGAAGATATTGACAATGTACGCTCAAATGATGCTAAAGGTATTGGGTTATTTAGAAGTGAATTCTTATATATGGATGGCAATGCATTACCAACAGAACAGATACAATATGAATCTTACAAAAAAGTTTTAGAAGCAATGGAAGATCGTGTAATTATTAGAACATTAGACGTAGGTGGAGACAAAGAGCTTCCTTACTTAAATATTCCAAAAGAAGATAATCCATTTCTAGGGTATCGTGCAATTCGTGTATGCTTAGACCAGCCAGAGCTTTTCAAAACTCAGCTTCGTGCCCTTTTAAGAGCGAGTGTACATGGTAAATTAGGTATTATGTTCCCAATGATTGCTACAGTAGATGAAATCAAGGCGGCAAGAACAATATTAGAAGCTACCAAACAAGAGCTTATTGCCCAAGGCCAAGCAGTAAGTGAAGACATTGAAGTAGGGATGATGATTGAAACACCGGCAGCAGCATTAGTGTCAGATTTACTTGCAAAGGAAGTAGACTTCTTTAGTATTGGAACAAACGACCTTACACAATATACAATGGCAGTAGATCGTATGAATGCTAAAATAGCTCATTTATATGACACACATAACTTAGCAGTTTTAAGAAGTATTAAAATGATTGCAGACAATGCACATAAAGCAGGTATTTGGGTTGGGATTTGTGGAGAATCAGCAGCAGACACGACATTAACAGAAACATATCTTGCAATGGGAATTGATGAGCTCTCTGTAAGCGCACCTTCTGTACTTGAAGTAAGAAAAAAAATACAACAAGTAGATACACGTACAGCTAAAGCAACATTAAATCTGTAGGAGGTAGGGAGAATGGAGTACCAAATCATAAAAGTGTTTAATAATAATGTGGTGTTAGCAAGTCAGGAGCAAGATCAAGTTATTTTAGTGAGTAAAGGTATTGGTTTTGGCAAGAAAATAGGTGACACCATTCAAGAAAATACTAATATTGAGAAAGTATTCCATGAGCTTTCGCCAGATGCAGAGCGTTTAGATTTAAAAGGTATGAATGCTTTTAATCTCAAAATTAAGACGCTTACCCATAAAATTATTCAAATTGCAGAAGAAAATTTAGGTTCTTTAAACGAAAATAGTGAGAAGATGCTCAAAGAGCATATTGAATTTGCTATTGAACGTTTAGGAATGGGTCTAACGATAGAAAATCCTTTCACGCGTGAAATTATTACTTTATATAAGAAGGAATTTGAAATTGCAGGTATTGCAAGAAAGTATATTGAAGAGACTATAGGTATTGACATAGGAGAAGAAGAACAAGGATTCATTGCACTTCACCTCCGTTCTGCAAGGAAGAACAAATCAG
This sequence comes from Niameybacter sp., assembly GCF_036655075.1. Classification (NCBI taxonomy): domain Bacteria; kingdom Bacillati; phylum Bacillota; class Clostridia; order Lachnospirales; family Lachnospiraceae; genus Niameybacter; species Niameybacter sp. The sequence continues at coordinate 31,208 of NZ_JAVVQU010000015.1, forward strand.
TCAATGAAATTATGAGGATGACGCGTGTTTATAAAGATTGTCTACAAGTTGTAGAACAGGAATTAAAAGTAGATATCAATATAGAAGAGCGTGTCAAAGAGGAGTTTCTCAAGATGCTTAGGTTCTATATCGAACAAGGAAGCAAAGATGTAGAAATGAAGCTAAAAAAAGAAGTAGGGAAGCAGTTAAAACCTACTTATAAGGTTGCTCAGTTAATAGGGAAATATCTTGAGAAAGAGTGTCATATCACACTAGGTGAAGGTCTTATAGCTTATATGGCAGTAGATATACAAAAGCTTATTTCTTTGCAAACCATCTAATAATAATTGTTTTTAAACAAGGAGGCCCTAATATGTTTAACTTTTTTAATAAACTCAAAGGTATTGAAATCATTTCTCCAATGACAGGAGAGGCAATTGATTTATCACAAGTACCAGATCCAGTATTCTCAGAAAAAATGGTAGGAGATGGTATTGCTATTATTCCAACTGAAAATAGAGTAGTAGCACCTTGCGATGGTAAGATTGTGCAAATCTTCCCAACTAACCATGCAATCGGTATTGAAACAACTACAGGCCTAGATTTACTTATTCATATCGGAATTGATACAGTAGACTTAAAGGGTGAAGGATTTAAAAGGCTTGTAGAAGAAGGCGATACAGTTAAAATGGGCGATCCTATTTTAGAAATAGATATTAAACGTATTCAAGAGCTTGGCAAACCACTTACATCTCCAGTTGTTATTACAAATGCAGATGAAGTAGAATTTAAAAGCCGCGCGACAGGTAAAGTTGAAGCAGGTAAAAGTATTGCAATGAATATAAAGAAAACCAAATAAAGTTAATAAACATGAAAACAGTAGATGCAGATCTACTGTTTTTTTATAACTTTTTATAAAATGGACAAGTTAGTGATTGGAGATATTTGGAAGATGATTGAAAATTAAAGTTTGAAATATATAGAAAACATGTAAATGTGCATAATGAATAAGGAAATATAGAATGAAAGTAGTCACTAAGTGCTAAATAAAAATAAGATTAAATCAGTTGTATTAGTAACTATAGCTTGACAAAGATAAATAATAGACATATAATAATTATGTAACAATTACTTAATAAATATAACATTTAAAAATAGATGAATGAAATTCAGGAGGGAAATCAATGACTATCAAACAATTTATGGGTATTACGGTATTATCAGTTGTCGGATTAGGAAGTAGTACTTATGGGAATACGATAGAAAATGTAGCACCTCAACAAGTGATGACACAAGAGGGGTTCGTATTAACAAGAGATGCAAAGGTATTAGGCAATATTGCAAATGTATCGGCGGTAATAAGTGCGCCATTAATAGATGAAGATATAGTAGGAGACATGTCAAATCAAGAAGGACTTGTTTCAAGAGTTATTGTAGATGAAGCAACAGTAAGAAGAGAACCCAATCCAGAGTCTGATATTGTTAACTTTATTGCGAAAGATGTACCTGTATTTGTAACAGAAAGAATTGATAATTGGTACCACATTCAAATTGAAGGTATTGATGGATACATATATAAAGAACAATTAAATGAAGAAACTTTAAATTTAATTCCTTACATAAAGACAAAAGAAGAAGAGGAAGTAAAAGTAAAAGCTGAAGACTATTTAGGTGAAGAAGTCATTAGCTATGCAAAACAATTTTTAGGTAATCCTTATGTATATGGTGGAAATAGCCTAACAAGAGGTGCTGACTGTTCAGGATTTGTTCAACAAGTTTATAAGAACTTTGATATTGACTTACAACGCAGCTCAAGATCACAATTTTCAAGTAATGGTGTTAAAGTAAGTAAGAGTGATTTATTACCAGGAGATCTTGTATTCTATGGATTTAACGGGAATATTGATCATGTAGCAATCTATGTAGGTAATGGTTCAATTATCCATGCGAGTACACCTAAAACAGGGATTACAATGGGTGAATTAAATTATGGCAAACCGATTATTGGTATTAAACGTGTAATTAAATAGATATATTTTAAGAGGCATCTATACAGCAATGTATAGATGCCTCTTTTATTCATTTAAAGAGCGAAGAAATGAATAAATTTAGAAGAATAGAAAAAACTAGAAGAAAATATGTTGTGATGGATAATGGAGGTTAAAAGGTGAAACGTAAAAATATATGGGTAGTAATAGTGAGTATCATATTAATAGTGAGTCAGGTTGCTGTACAGGCGAGACTCTTGCCAATTTATTCAGTTTTTACTCATGAGAAGCAAGTGGCACTTACCTTTGATTGTGCTTGGGGTGCAGATGATATTGAGGATATTTTGAGTACGTTAAATCAAGAAGGGGTTAAGGCAACCTTTTTTATGGTAGGAGATTGGATGCGAAAGTATCCTGATGCGGTCAAACAAATTGCTGGAGCGGGACATGATATAGCAAGTCATTCAGATAAGCATCCACATGTTACCGAGATGTGTAAGGAAGATATTAAAAAAGATATGCGATTTGCCCATAATACAATTAAGGAACTCACAGGGAAAGAGGCTAATCTCTATCGTGCACCTTATGGTGAATATAACGATGCAGTAGTAGAGGCAGCAACTGAAAGTGGGTATTATATTATTCAATGGGATGTAGATTCTCTAGATTGGAAAAACTATGGAAAGCAAGAAATGATCGATCGCGTTTTGAAACATAAAAATTTAGCACCAGGCTCTATTGTTCTTTTGCATAATGCTACAAAGTATACAAAGGATGCTTTAGCAGAGATTATTCAAGGATTGAAATTAAAAGGATATGAAATAGTACCTGTTTCACAACTTATTATTAAGGATGAGTATACTATCGACCACACGGGAAGACAGTATAGAAAATAGATGAATTAAAAAGAGCCTGCTACATAAAGTAGCAGGCTTATATATTATACCTAAAAGGGGTATAAGCTTATGTCATAAAAGAATGAGAGAGATTTAAATATTGATTATAAAAGTCAAGTTGTGTTTGAAATGCTGGAAGCATTAATTCATCTAGATGTCTACTAATTAAGAGTACTTCCTCTGATTGTAAGTTATACTGTCCGTCTATGATGGCTTGCACAAGTTGTTTTTTGGCTTCTAGAATAGTTTGATGATCTAGCGTTGTATCATGCATGCAGTTTCGCCTCATTTCAAAAGAGTGTTAACATGGTGTTACTAAGCTGCCTACACTATAAAATATGCCAGTAAATGCAAAAAGGTTCCTATTAACTACATCCAGTGGTTGTACCACATTCAGCACAGACTTTACAGGTTCCATTTTTTATGAGTTTGGTGCTTCCGCAGTTAGCACAAAGTTCACCTTCAAGTTCCAAGTCAGCTTCAACATGTGCAGAAGTTGTAGAGGGTGAGATCATCTCTAGAGGTTGGGCAGATGCAGGAGAAGTTATAGTAGCCGGCTTGACTTGGCAATATGTAAAATCACCAAGTTCAATATCTATAATTTTACTAATTAAATCAGAGATAGAATCTACACGTTTAATATAAGGGTGACCACCAACAAAGCCGCTAGGCTCAAATTTTTGGCCTCTATACATTTTAGAAATGTCGTGAGCAGGAACGCCATATTGAAGCATTTCTGAAATAGTCGTAGAAATACTGTCTAAGAGTCCTTTAACAAGAGAGCCTTGTCTACCAGCAGATACGTAAATCTCACCTAGTTTACCACTGTCAAAGAAAGATACAGTGATGTAGAGCTTAAGTCCATTAATTTCAGCCTCATGGACATGAGCTTGGCGGATGCCAGTAGGTTTAGTGCGAATAGGTGTATAGTGCTTTTCAGGATGTTTGACATAGTCTAAAAGCTCGTGATAAGAGAGGTCTTCTAATTTTTTAGTAGCAGATGTAGCATTGGTAGAGCTGAGCGGTTGAGAAGCTTTACAACCATCACGATAAAGCGCAATAGCCTTAACACCTAATGTAGAGGACAGACGATAAATGTAAGATACATCTTCCACTGTAGCATCTTGTGGTAAATTTACAGTTTTTGAAATGGCTCCAGATACATGGGGGGTAAGTGCGGCCATCATTTTAACATGTGCCTCTGGACTAATGAAGCGTTTGCCGGTGCCACATTTATTAGCAGTATCAAATATAGCATAATGTTCTTCTTTTAAGTAAGGAACCCCTTCTATTTTGCCGTCAAGAAGGATGCTGTAACCGTCATGATCTTCTTTTTGCATAATGTAGTCTGTAATAGATTGAATTTCTTTTTCACTATACCCTAGTTTTTTCAATGTCATTGGTAAAATAGGGTTAGCAATCTCCATAAATCCTCCACCAACTAACTTTTTATAAGTTACATGGCTGAAGAAAGGTTCGGAGGAAGTGGTTGCACAATCCATGGCAAAGGCAATGGTACCTGTTGGGGCAAGAACAGAGACTTGTGCATTACGATAACCATAACGTTCGCCAGAGGCTAGGGCTTGTGTCCAAACGGTTTTAATCGTATCACTTAAGTTGGTTTGACCGAGGCTTACTAATACATCATGAGAGAGGGTTAAAGGTGTATAGTCTAAGCCCTCAAACTCAGGTGTAGAAAGTGGAAGGTTACTGCATCTTGCATGATTTCTTAAGACACGCATCATATGAGGTTTATTGGACTCAAAATAAGTGAAAGGACCAACTTCTTTTGCCATAAGAGAAGAAACGTAGTAAGCATAGCCTGTTACAAGACTCATAAGACTGGCTCCAATTGTACGTGCCGCTTCACTGTCATAGGGGATGCCCATCAACATAAAGAGTGCACCTAAGTTGGTAAGCCCAAGACCCGTTGTTCTAAAGTGATAAGAACGCTCAGCAATTTCTGGTGTAGGGAATTGGCCATGGTGAATCGTTGCTTCGAGTACCATTTGAATAAGCATGATGCAGTGTAGATAGCCGTCTAAATCAAAACAATCGGATTCGGCATTATAAAACTTGAGTACATTGATACTTGCTAGGTTACAGGCCGTATCATCTAAGAACATATATTCTGAGCAAGGGTTACTTGCATGAATGCGGTTAGAAGGGTCTGTAGCATCCCCATTTTCTCCAGCAGGACATGTATGCCATGCATTGATGGTATCATCAAATTGGATCCCAGGGTCACCACATTTCCAAGCGGCATGAGTAATATTACTCCATACATCCTGTACTGAGAGTGTGGCGTGGATCGTTTGGTCTAAGCGATTGATTTGAGTGAAGGTGGCTTCGGGGGTATCTAGTGCTTTCATAAAGGTATCTTTGACACGAATAGAGTTATTAGCATTTTGTCCAGACACTGTAGCATAAGCGTCACCATCAAAGTGAGTATCATAGCCCATTTTTCCAAGAGCAATGACCTTATCTTCTTCTTTACATTTCCAGTTAATGAAATCTAGTGAATCTGGGTGTTCTAGGTCTAGAACATTCATTTTAGCAGCACGCCTTGTCGTACCTCCAGATTTAATAGCGCCTGCATTGCGATCAAATACTTTTAAGAAACTCATAAGTCCAGAAGATTTGCCTCCTCCAGAAAGAAGTTCGCCTTCACCACGTATAGGAGACCAGTTTGTGCCAACGCCTGAACCATATTTGAAGAGTCTGGTTTCTGTAGTGAGTTGGTCAGTAAGTGATTTATGTCCTAAAAGGGAATCCGTAACACTGACTATGAAGCAAGCTGAGCCTTGGGTTCTTGTATAGGCATCTTTGGCTTCCACAACACATCCTTGGGTTTCGTCAAAGTAATAATGCCCTTGTCCTTCACCTGTAATGTCATAAGAGAGTGCAAGGCCTGTATTGAACCATTGAGGACTATTTGGTGCCCACATTTGTGCCAGCATCATATAAGCGAGTTCGTTGTAGAAAATGTGCTTAGTAGTATCATCTATAATGCCCTCATCAGCGGCTGAATTGACCCAAAAGTTGACCATACGATGGACAATTTGTTTGAAGGAGGTCTCATGTCCTATTGCAGTAGGTACCCCACTTTTTCTGAAGTATTTGCTTACAATGATATCGCAAGCAGATTGAGAGAAGTGACTTGGAAATTCCAAGTCAGTCATATGTATTAAGACCTTACCTGTAGCATAGTCTGTGAGATGTACACTCACCTTTTTCCAATGGAATAGGTCATAGACAGTCAGGTCAGTATCTAGTTGCTTGGTAAAGTGGGGGTTTAATAAATTTTTTAACATAAGATAATCCTCCAAGAATTTATTTTTAACAATAATTACTTTTATTTAACTCTTAATCTATCATAAAAAGAATAAAATGACAAGAATAATAAAGTGACATATATAGTACTAATGTATGATTAAAAGTCAATATATATACATTTCATAAGGATTGCCAATGTTTATAGAACATAAAAATCTATTGAATGTAAACACTAATGACACAATCATATCTTTAGCTTTACATAACAGGAGGTTGCTTATGATTACGTTAGCTGTAAACAGTGGAAATGAAAGCAGTAGAAATGCGCTACAACTTATTTATAATCAAAGTAGACAAAATGGAATGCATACAATACACATTAAGCCACAAGATACCTCCGTTTATTTTAATCACAAAAAAATATCTTTACGCAGTTATATTGAACATTTACAAAAAAGAGAAGCACCGGACTTACTTATTGTAGAACTGACAAAAGAGGCACTTGAAAAGGCTGTTTATGATCAGCTTAGATTCAATGTAGCACTCTTTTTTGATAAACCATCTACAAAACATATATTGAGTAAAAATGGCATTTATACAAGGCTTTTTAAGCTTATCCGAGCGAGTTATTATATTATTCCAGAAAGTTATCACCACAAAGATCAAAGGTATATTACTTATGGATGGAGTGAGGCAGCTAATATATCGGCTTCAAGTGCAGAGTTACAAGTGAATGGGAGCCTGAGTGTACAATGCTGTGTAAATCCTACAACATCAGCAAGTGAGATAAAAAGTATGCGAGAATTTACAGTAGAGGTACCCTTTAATGATGTAGAAGCAACATTGGCTAGCGTAGCAACTATGCTGATTTATGGAATAAAAATAAATTAGAATAAATTTTAAAAATATGTAATAAACTTGTACAAAAGTTAATATAAATGATAGTGACAAAAGAATTAGTGCACAATAAAAAGAGGATAAGGGAGAGGTGTAAGATGATAGAACACATATTAGAAAATAATGAGGTACTCATAATCGGAAAAGCTGTAAGCGAACTTACCTACAGCCATAAAGTATATGGAGAAGGATTTTATAGTTTTAACTTAGAAGTGCCTAGGTTAAGTGACTCCGCAGATATTCTACCAGTTACAGTATCTGAAAGACTTTTGGCATCACTTGGAAATATTGAAGGTAAAATTTTAGATATCACAGGACAATTTAGATCCTATAATCAGTATGAAGAAGGAAAAAATCGTCTGATTTTAACTATATTTGCATTAGAAGTTAAAGAAGTTTCAGAAGAAGAAATGAAAAAAAATAAAAATACTATTTATCTAAGTGGATTTGTGTGTAAGGATCCTGTGTATCGTACAACACCTTTTGGTAGAGAGATTACAGATTTACTTCTTGCTGTTAATCGTTCTTATCATAAATCTGATTACATACCATGTATTACGTGGGGAAGAAATGCAAGGTATGCACAAGGTCTTAAAACAGGTGCTCATATTGAATTATGGGGTAGAATCCAGAGTAGAGCGTACCAAAAGAAAGTAGAAACAGGTGAAGCTATTAGTAAAGTAGCCTATGAAGTTTCTATTTCTAAGATGGAAATCTTGGATGAAAAAGGTGTTGTTCCAGAAGCAGAATCAAGTAATTAAATAAAATGATAGAGGTGTAGATAAAACTACACCTTTTTTGATGGAAAAATTCTTTATTTTAAGGTATAATCTATTAGATAAGAAAGGGAGAGACTATGTATACACTGGTTAGACAAAAGAGAAAAACAATGACCATTTCTATTCAGGATGATTTAACTGTTTTAGTAAAAGCACCTATTGGTATAACTAAACAATCTATAGATGTATTTGTGAGTAAACACCAAGACTGGATCGAGAAGACCATTCAAGCAAAAACAGTACAAGCAAATAAGCGGGATTGGTTAAGTAATGGAGAAATTTTATACTTGGGGTCCTATCGAAAGGTGTATATAGAGGAAAAGTTAGGAGTTAGCCCTAATGTTTGTGTAGCCAAGGAACAGTTTATTATCACAACACCGAATAAAAATGATACCTTTCTTATAAAAAAGCAGGTAGAAACGTATACTAAAGAACAAGCATTGGAGTTAGTCACCCAGTTTGTTCAAATGTATAGTCATTTGCTTGGATGTCAGTACAAAAGCATTACTATTAGAAAACAGAAAACAAGATGGGGAAGTTGTTCTGCAAAAGGTGCATTATCTTTTAATGTAAGGTTAATGGGCGCACCATTAGATGTAATAAGCTATGTAGCCTTACATGAAGTAGCACATCTTATTCATTTTGACCATAGTGTAGCCTTTTGGCATACTATAGAAGCAGTAATACCAGATTATAAAATAAGGCAAGACTATTTAAAAAAGCATGCAAATATTTTAGACATATAATTTAAAGAGGTGACAATAATGAAACAGGGACTTACACAGATTTACTGTGGGCCGGGTAAAGGAAAGACAACAGCAGTCATTGGGCTAGGGATACGTGCATTAGGAAATAACCTTAAAGTCATTATGATTCAATTTCTTAAAAATGATAATACAGGAGAATGTAAGCTACTCAAGACACTTGAACCAGGATTCAAAATTTTTCACTTTGAAAAGGAAAGAGGTTTTACTTGGACTTTGACCGAGGAAGAAAAGGGTGAACTTGTACAGGAAATCCACATGGCACTCAAGTTTGCCAAAAAGGTAATGGATACAGGTGAGTGTGATATCTTAATTTTAGATGAAATTTTAGGGGTACTTCAACTTGGATTTGCGGATGTTGAAGAAATTACACAGCTTATAGATGAAAAACCAGAGTTTATGGAACTTGTACTCACTGGGCGTAACTTGCCAGATGAGATTAAAGAAAGAGCAGATTATGTAAGTTGCATTGATGCAGTAAAGCATCCAATGGAACAAGGTATTCGTGCAAGAGCAGGGATAGAGTTTTAAAGATAAAAATGACAAAAGATGAAAATAAGAAGAGATAGAGTAGTAAAGAAGTCCTCTGTAACTAGACTAAAAATTCTAGTTACAGAGGACTTTGTTATTGGTCTAATAAGTGTTCCATATTGTAGAGGCCAGCTGATTTATGAGCTAAGAAGCTAGCTGCTTTAAGTGAGCCTACAGCAAATACTTCCTTAGAAGCTGCAGAGTGGGATAAAGTGATGACTTCATCGTTTCCAGCAAATAAAATATCATGTTCGCCTACGATAGTACCACCTCGAACAGCATGGATCCCAATTTCATTTTTAGGACGTTTTTCACGTACATTAGAACGGTCATAACGAAGCGTATGTGTTTCATCTAATGTATCTGTAATGGCATTGGCAATAGCTAGAGCAGTGCCACTTGGTGCATCTACTTTTTGATTGTGGTGTTTTTCAATGATTTCAATATCAAAGCCACAATCAGCAAGCACTTCAGTTGCACGTTTTGCTAGATTAATTAAAAGATTTACGCCTAAGGACATATTAGCAGAGAAGAATACAGGGATTTGCTTACTTGCTTCGTGTAAGAAATCCACATCTTCTGTAGAAAGTCCCGTTGTACAAACAACAACAGGGATATTCTTTGAGATAGCATGTTCAAGAAGCGGTTTTACAGCGTTTGCAGTTGAAAAGTCTACAATGACATCTACTGGAATCGTACAGTTTTCAATGTGGTCAAATACAGGAAAGCTATTTGGTACGGAAAGATTAGGGTCTACACCTGCTACGATGTTTAAGTTAGGATGGTCTATAATAATGCGTGTGATGGCTTGCCCAATTCTTCCGTTACAACCATGTAATAATATATTGGTCATGTGTGTCACCCTTTCTATAAGAAATTAATCAATAAGTGATGCTGCGCGAAGCGCGGCTTTAACTTTTTCTTCGTTGGCTGGTTCTAAATTAGTAAGAGGTAATCTACATGGACCAACTTCAAATCCCATGTAGTTTAATGCAGCCTTAACAGGGATCGGATTAACTTCACTAAAGAGGGAATCAATAAGAGGAAGGTAATCTAGTTGAAGGTTAAGTGCAGCGCGTGTTTGACCTTGGAGGTATAAGTTTACAATGTCGTGGGTTTCTTTTGGAATAACATTTGAAAGTACAGAGATAACCCCTTTTCCACCAAGTGAAAGTACAGGGATGATTTGGTCATCATTACCTGAGTAAATAGCAAAATCAGGACCACATAAACGTGCAATTTGTGCGACTTGTGAAAGGTTGCCACTCGCTTCTTTAATGCCGACTACATAGTCACGATTAGAAAGCTCATAAACTGTTTCAGGTGCAATGTTAACACCTGTTCTAGAAGGCACACTATAAAGAATCATAGGCACATTTGTTGCTTTACCAATTGCATCAAAATGTTCAATAAGACCTTTTTGAGTGGCTTTGTTGTAGTAAGGTGTAACTTGGAGGACACCATCTACACCAAGTTCACCAGCACGTTTAGTGAGTGTGATGCCATGGCGCGTGTCATTGCTACCTGTTCCTGCAATAACAGGGACACGGCCTTTTGTACGTTCTACAGCTACTTTAATGCATTCAAGTTGTTCGGCGTCTGTCATGGTAGAAGCTTCACCTGTTGTGCCACAAATAATGATGGCATCTGTGTAATTATCTATTTGAAAATCAATAAGTTCTTCTAATTTACTAAAATTAATACTTCCGTCTGTATGGAATGGTGTAATGATTGCTACACCTGCTCCTTCAAAAATTGCCATTTATCTATCAGTCCTTTCAATCTACATCATGTGTGCAATAATCCATTCAGCGATTTGAACAGCATTGCTTGCAGCACCTTTGCGAATATTATCAGCTACAACCCACATGTTCACACCGTTATCAATGCTTTCATCACGGCGAATACGTCCAACAAAGACCTCATCGTGATCAGTTGCATTGATTGCTAATGGATAGACATTATTGGCAACATCGTCTTGAATAACGATGCCATCACCTTTTGCAAGTACATCTTTAAGTTCATTTATCTCAAATGGTTTATTAAGTTCGACATTAATACTTTCACTATGACTGTTAAAAACAGGCACACGTACAGTTGTAGAAGTGATGCGAAGTGATTGGTCACTAAATATCTTACGTGTTTCTTCTACCATTTTCATTTCTTCTTTTGTATAACCATTGTCTAAGAATACATCAATGTGTGGCAAACAGTTGTTTGCAATAGGATGAGGGAATTTTTTAGGTGCATGACCTTGAAGGCCTTCTTCTAAATCATTCCATCCACCCATACCAGCACCTGATACGGCTTGGAAAGTGGTGTAAACAATTCTCTTGATACCATAGTATTCATAGAGTGGTTTAAGTGCAACAACTGCTTGGATAGTTGAGCAGTTAGGATTTGCAATAATACCTTTATGATTTTTAATGGCTTCGGGGTTAACTTCGGGTACAACTAGAGGCACATTTGGATCCATACGCCAAGCAGAACTATTATCGATGACGATACATCCACTTTCAGCAGCAATAGGTGCAAATTTTTCGCTTGTGCTACCACCAGCTGAGAAGAGTGCAATATCTACTTGGTGTTCTTTGAAACTTGTTTCAGTAAGTTCTATAACAGTGTATGCCTTACCCATGAAAGTAAGTGTAGAACCTGCTGAACGGGCAGATGCAAATACGTAGAAATTCTCAATCGGTAATTTTTTTTCTTCTAATACTTTTAAAAATGTACGCCCTACCATGCCTGTTGCGCCTACAACAGCTAAATTAATTTTTTTCATAATTAAATCCTCCCTAAAATTATTCAAATAATAAAAGCCAGCTTAAGAGGTAAGCTGGCTGTGAATCCAAATGATGTAAAATAATTTTTAAAAATCATTTACAAAAATCATTTAAACACAGTAGCACACCACCTATTGTATAGCAAAAGGTGACAGTTGTATAGCTGTTGGCTATACACCCAGGAATAAAGGGTACAAGCAGTTTATTCCTTCGGCGATTCATCCTTTCCAATTTAATCAAGTCTCCTTGTAAAGATCATAAATTGTACTGATAAGCATCGCGCCTCTACGTGATTGAACAAATTAATATTTAATTGTGTCTAATGATAGCATGGGTTGTGAATTGTGTCAAGGTTATAAATAATAAAAACAATTATAGAAAATTTTGCAGTTAGTTATACTGCCAATATTATATGATAAAAAACAGATACAATGCATGAAAATATAAAAAAGTAGGGTGAGGGTGTATAATTTTGTGAAAAATTATCCATACTGTAAAACATGAATACACGAAAAGGAAGGGTATATTATGAAAAATACTGATAATACAAAAGAAAAATTATTTGATGCACTTTCACCAGATCAAAAGATGAAACTTGAGATTGCAGAAGAATTAGGACTTTTGGACAAAGTTCAAAAAGATGGGTGGAAGAGCTTAACACCGAAGGAAACAGGACGAATTGGTGGACTTATGACCAAGAAAAAACGTGAGCTTAAAAATAAAGAGAGTGAAGCATAAACTCAGCTACTAAGGACAATCAAAATTGAATGATTTAGAGCAAAATAGTAGTACATTCTTATAGAGTGTGCTACTATTTTTTTACCTTTTATTTCTACAGAAAAAATGTTAAACTAATACAACTAATGAAAGATGAAAGAGGTGGTGGAGTATGCGCAAGATTATACATGTGGATATGGATGCTTTTTTTGCACAAGTAGAAATGCGGGATAATCCACATCTTCAAGGAAAGGCTATTGTTGTAGGAGGGAATCCAGAAGAACGCGGCGTTGTAGCGACTTGTTCTTATGAAGCAAGAAAGTATGGCATTCATTCAGCAATGCCTTGTAGAACAGCTAAACAACTTTGCCCATATGTACAATTTGTAAGGCCTCGTTTTGAAGTCTACAAGTCGGTTTCTACTCAAATTGGTGAAATCTTTAAAAGGTACACAGATAAGGTAGAGTTTTTATCTTTAGATGAAGCCTTTTTAGATGTAACGGAGAATAAGAAAAATATGGCTTCAGCTACGTACATAGCTAGGGAGATTAAATCAGCCATATGGAATGAATTGTACTTAACAGGTTCAGCAGGTGTATCCTACAATAAGTTTTTGGCGAAAGTTGCATCTGACTATGAAAAACCCAATGGCCTTACTGTGATTACACCGGATAAGACACAGGCATTATTGGATCACTTACCTATTGGTAAATTCTTTTTAGTAGGTAAGGTAACAGCTGAGGAACTAAAAAAGATAGGTGTACACTATGGAAGAGATTTAAGAAACTTAGAGCTTAGTTACTTGGTAAGTGTGTTCAAGAAAAGGGGATATCTTCTCTATGATTTTGCAAGAGGCATTGATGAACGGGAAGTAGAATGCTCAAGGGTGCGCAAATCAATAGGGGCAGAAACAACCTTTAATGAGGACTTGCCTCTAAATAGTGAAGCTGCAAGGCAGGTCTTAAAGGCATTAGCAGAAGAGGTAAGTATGCGTGTTAAAGGTAGAGGTGTATGGGGAAAAAATCTTACGCTAAAGGTGAAGTTTAGTGATTTTAGCCAAATCACAAGAAGTATGATGACAAGTTACCCTATAGTAGAGGCAAAAGATATACTCATTTATGTGGAGCAATTGCTGAATAAAGTGGATAACCTAGATGAAAAAGTGAGACTACTGGGGATTACTTTATCCCATCTCCTAACAGATGAAGAACGACTTCAGGAGAATATCTCCTTATTTGAGTATATGGAGAGCCTTAGATAAAACAAATGATGAGCAAATAAACCATGAGGAATAAGATACCTCATGGTTTATTTGTGAGTTGAAGGGAGAAAAAATTATGTCTATCCTTAATATACTCCTTTTCGTGTGAGTTATGATAGGGGTATGCAGAATATTTTATGAGATAAGGAATGAATCTCTTAATATACGTCAAACCTATTGTATAAAGTAGGATGAATCGATGCGTAGGGACAAATTACATTTGCATAGAAAAAATAGCTAGTGTACAATAAAGTTTAGTCATCATATAAAGAGGTGGAGAATTGGACATTTATAATGATTTTGCAATGATTTATGACACTTTTATGGAAGATACACCTTATGTACAATGGGTAGATTTTATAGAAAGTATAATGAAAGAACAAGGCGTTAAACCTAAATTGATTTGTGATTTAGGATGTGGTACAGGAACTATGTGTGAACACTTTGCAGATAGAGGCCTAGATGTAATTGGAATAGATGGTTCAGAAGAAATGCTTATGATTGCACGCGAAAAAGAATTAGAAGCTGAACGAGGCATCTTATACTTGATGCAAGATATGACTGAATTTGAACTTTATGGTACAGTAGATGTTATTTATAGCAGTTGTGATAGTATTAATTATCTCATGGAAGAGGAAAAAGTACTTTCTATGTTTAAGTGGGTAAATAATTACCTTGAGAAAGATGGCTTATTCATCTTTGATGTGAATTTACCTTATAAATATAAGACACTTTTGGGTGACAAAGTTTTTGCAGAGCAGACAGAAGATGCCGCTTATATTTGGGAAAACTATTATGATGAAAAGCAACACATTAATGAGTTTTATGTTAGCTTTTTTGTACAAGATGAAGAAGGTCGCTATGATAGGTTTGAAGAAGTGCATTATCAAAAAGCGTATTCAGCAGAATGTATTAAACAAATCATTGAACAAGCAGGCATGGAGCTTGTAGCGATTTATGATGATTATACACATAAACCATATAATGAAGAAACGCTACGTGCGACATTTGTGGCAAGAGAAAAACAAGTAGACGGCAAAGTTTACGTGGATTAAGGAGGACATAATGGAAAATTATATCGTTAGAGGAACAGACCGTAATAGACAATTTAGATTTTTTGGTGCAAACACAACAGGTATTGTCAATGTAGCAACAAGTCACCACGGTACATCACCCGTTGTATCAGCTGCGCTTGGGCGTACAATGACTGGTGCACTTATGATGGGTGCGATGCTTAAAAATGATTCAGACCGTGTATGTGTGATGATTAGAGGGGACGGCCCAATTCAAGGAATCACAGTAGAAGCAGATGCTAAAGGAAATGTTAAAGGTTATCCTCATCAAGCTGTGGTAGATATTCCACAAAAGGAAAATGGTAAGCTTGATGTAAGTGGTGCAATCGGTAATGCTGTCATGACTGTAACAAAAGATATTGGAATGAAAGAGCCTTATACAGGACAAGTGGCAATGCTTTCAGGTGAAATTGCAGAAGACTTTAGCTTTTACTTTGCAGTATCCGAACAAACGAATACTGTTGTCATTTTAGGTGTATTGATTGAGCGTGACTATAGCATTAAACAAGCAGGTGGAATTATTATTCAAGTACTTCCCGATGCTACAGATGAGGCTATTAGTGAAATAGAAGCAAGACTTAAGAGCTTTACATCTTTAACGCAATGTATGGAAGAGGGCAAATCAATTGAAGATGTGATTAAAATGCTTCTTGGAGACGACATTGACATTATGGATAAGACTGATGCTAGATTCTATTGTGATTGCTCAAAAGAACGTATGGAGCGTGCATTGATTAGCTTAGGTAAACAAGAGCTTACTAATATTGCAAATGATGAACAAGAGGATCTAGAACTTGTCTGTCACTTCTGTAATACAAAATATGCTTTTGATAAAAAAGCTATTAAAGAAATTGTAGATGAGCTATAGAAAAGTGAAAAGTTTTACAAATCTCTATAGAATTGATGCAAATATAACAAAATATAAGTTGGAAACAAGGTGCTAATAGATTAATTGCACAAAAGAAGATTTTAAATAGTTGACATGTTTTACCATATTTGCTAAACTATTTATAGCAGATATCAAATGGGTTGTTACTGGTAAAGCAGGCAAAACCAAATTTTGGAGACATCAAAGAAAACATATTTTTAAATTAAAAAATTATGTTCTTTCTATATGTATTCAGGATTTGGTTTTTTTGTTTTTCTGGGGATGTTGGATATCAGGCATAGTAATAAAAAAAGAGATCTCCTCAGTAGAGGAGGTACAAAAAAGGGGGAAAATAATATGATGAAGTATCTTCAAAAACTAGGTAAATCATTAATGCTTCCAGTAGCATGTTTACCAGTTGCAGGTATCCTTATGGGAATAGGATATGCGATTGACCCGAACATTATGATCACAGGAGATGCCAACGTAATTGCTACATTTTTAGTTAAAGCAGGTGGAGCTTTAATTGATAATATGGCTATTCTTTTTGCAATTGGTGTAGGTATCGGTATGGCTGATGATAAAGATGGTACGTCAGCACTTGCAGCATTAGTATCATGGTTAATGATTACAAAGCTATTATCAACAGGGACAGTTGCAGCGCTTACAGGGATGGAAGCAAATGCAGCATTTGGAAAAATTGAAAACCAATTTATAGGTATTCTTGCAGGTATCATTGGTGCAGCATGTTATAACAAATTTAAAAATACAAAGTTACCAGATTTCTTATCCTTCTTTAGTGGTAAGCGTTGTGTAGCTATTGTTACAGCGACGGTCAGCTTAGTGATGGTTCTCATCTTATTCTTTGTATGGCCTATCCTTTATACAGGGCTTGTATCTCTTGGTAAAGCAATCTTAAGTACAGGTGCAGTTGGTGCAGGTATTTATGCATTCCTTAACCGTTTACTTATTCCAGTAGGTCTTCATCATGCACTTAACTCTGTATTCTGGTTTGATGTTGCAGGGATCAATGACTTAGGAAACTTCTGGGCAGGTACAGGTACACGTGGTGTAACAGGTATGTACATGTCAGGATTCTTCCCAGTTATGATGTTTGGTTTACCAGCAGCAGCTTTAGCTATGTACCACACAGCTAAAGATAATAAGAAAAAAGTAGCATTTGGTCTATTAAGTGCAGCAGCACTTTGTTCATTCTTCACAGGTGTTACAGAACCTCTTGAATTTGCATTCATGTTCTTAGCGCCAGTGTTATATTTAATTCATGCAATCTTAACAGGTATATCAGCATTCGTAGTTGCTTTATTACCAGTAAGAGCAGGGTTCAACTTCAGTGCAGGTCTTGTAGACTTAATACTTAGTCTTAAGGTACCAATGGCAATGAATCCATTAATGTTAATTCCAATCGGTTTAGGATTTGGGGTAGTTTACTACGCAGTATTCAGATTCTTCATCACTAAATTCAACCTTAAAACACCAGGTAGAGAAGATGATGATATTGAAGATGATGAAATGAAAGCAACACTTTCTAACAATGACTACACAGCAGTAGCCAAAACAATTTTAGAAGGTCTTGGTGGAAAAGGTAATGTGGCATCTATTGATAACTGCATTACACGTTTAAGACTTGAAATCAAAGATTACACATTAATTGATGAAAAGAAAATTAAAGCTGCAGGTGCACGTGGTGTGATGAGACCTAGCAAAACAAGTGTCCAAATTATTATTGGAACACAAGTACAATTCGTTGCAGATGAATTAACAAAACTTTGTAAATAGATCAAAGGGATAAAAAGGGAGATGCCTAAGGCATCTCCCTTTTTTAGGTGGTTTTTCATCATTCACTAAGTGCTTTAGAACAAAAACAGATAGAAATAAAAATATTCTTAGAGGACATTTAGGATTAGGTAAATTGAACAAGGGGTTACTCATATATTGAATGAGAAGGGTCAGAGGAGGCATACAATGATTCAATATAAAATCTGGACGCAAAAGTATGGAGAACCTTTTAAGACGAAAATAGAAAGTGATGTAGAACGAACCAAGCTTCAAGGAGAGCGATGGGAATTGGAACACTTGGTGAACATAGATGGATTCAAATTTACACCCAATAAAAAGGAACAAGACCAGAGTCTTAATAACCTTGCAACATTCGTGGGAGATTTTATACAGGAAGAGATTTTAAAAGACTTTGCCAAAAGTTATTTAAAAGGGCGCAAAGACTTAATACGGAAGGAGAAGGAAGAGATAGAAAAGTTTTTTATACACAATAACTATATTACGAAAGAAGAAGGTGTATCTTATATTTCATACTATGTCATTTATACACCTATATACAAAGAACTAGAGAAGTACAAAGTATTGAATATAGATGGCTGGATAACCTTTAGAAGCCAAAAGTATAAGATAATCCTCCAAGATGTTATGGAACAAACCATCTATGACTATGAAATGCAGAAGGATTATGTTCAGTTCATTAACTTTCTTATTCAAATGAAGTCTATGCAAGAGGAACAAACTGAACTTGTGCATCTTGTTCCTCAAGGGAATGGTGATATTCTGCTATTTGATGAACAGAAGAAAGAGCAGACAGACTATTGGCTTAAGCTTTATTGTGAGGAGTTAGAAGATGACAAACTCACAATAGAGGATAAAGTATTGCATACATTAATTGAGCTAGCACCCCAAAAAATCAAACTACATGATTGTCAAGATTACTTGAATAAGCCTTTTCTAGAAACACTAAAAATTCTTTTTAAAGATCAATTGCAGTATTGTAAAGGCTGTGAAATATGTCATAAGTAGTTGTAAAAAACTACTATATAGATAAAGGTTATTGACAGCATCAAAGAATTTGACTAGAATGAGAATAGAATATTTAAACACGTTGAAGAGACAAGTAACTTATAAAGCTTTTTCAGAGAGAAGATGCATAGGTGGGAGCATTTTTAAAGTTATATAAGTAAAGACCAGCTCTGAGTGATTGAGAACCAATCCGTTGACTACGTTATCGTCATAACAAGAGGTTTCTAAAAGAAACAATAAGGGTGGAACCGCGGGAATGTACTCTCGTCCCTTTTCTAGATTTTATGGCTAGAAAAGGACGAGAGTTTTTTGATGTCCCAAAATCTAGAGTTAGTACACACTATATTAAAAGGAGGCAATGTTATGATTAACATTACTTTAAAAGATGGTATTGTCAAACAATACGAAGCAGGTATTAGTGTACTAGATGTAGCAAAAGACTTGAGTGAAGGTTTAGCTAGAATGGCGTGCTGTGGTCTAGTAGATGGAGAAAGAGTAGATCTTAGAGATACTTTAAATGAGGATTGCCAATTAGAAATTATAACTTTCAAAGAGGGAGATGGAAAATGGGCATTCCGCCATACAGCTTCTCATATTTTAGCACAAGCTGTAAAAAGACTTTATCCAAATGCAAAGCTTGCAATAGGGCCAGCTATTGAAGATGGATTCTACTACGATTTTGATTGTGAGAAACCTTTTACAGAAGAGGACTTCGAGGCAATTGAAGCAGAAATGAAAAAAATTGTAAAAGAGAAGTTATCTATTGAAAGATTTGAACTTCCACGTGCGGAAGCGATTAAAATGATGGAAGAAGCAGGAGAGTCTTATAAGGTAGAACTTATTCGTGACCTTCCAGAAGATGAGACTATTTCCTTCTATAAACAAGGTGAATTTGTGGATCTTTGTGCAGGCCCTCATCTTATGACTACAAAACCAGTAGAAGCGATTAAGTTACTTTCAGTTGCAGGGGCTTACTGGAGAGGCAGCGAGAAGAACAAAATGCTTTCTCGTATTTATGCAACTGCATTCTCTAAGAAGGCAGAACTTGCAGAGCATTTAGCAAAGATTGAAGAAGCCAAAAAGCGTGACCACCGTAAACTAGGTCGTGAATTAGAATTATTCACACTTCTTGATGAAGGCCCAGGCTTCCCATTCTTCTTACCAAAAGGTATGGAACTTAGAAATACCCTTATTAACTATTGGAGAGAAATCCATAAAAAAGCAGGGTACCAAGAAATTTCTACACCAATTATTTTAAATAAGGACTTATGGCTTACAAGTGGTCACTGGGATCACTACCGTGAGAATATGTACACAACAGTTATTGATGAAGCAGATTATGCTATCAAGCCTATGAACTGTCCAGGTGGTATGCTAGTGTATAAGACAAAGATGCGCTCTTACCGCGACCTACCACTTCGCATGGGTGAGTTAGGACTTGTACACAGACATGAGCTTTCAGGTGCATTGCATGGCTTAATGCGTGTACGTAACTTTACACAAGATGATGCACATATCTTTATGCTTCCAGAGCAAATTAAAGGTGAGATTAAAGGTGTTGTACAACTTATTGATGAGGTATACAAAGCTTTTGGATTTAAATACAAAGTAGAAGTTTCTACAAGACCAGAAGATAGTATGGGTAGTGACGAGGCTTGGGATACAGCAACAGAAGCTTTAAAAGAAGCTTTAACAGATCTTGGCTATGACTATAAGATTAATGAAGGGGATGGTGCATTCTATGGGCCTAAAATTGACTTCAAACTTGAAGACTGCTTAGGTAGAACATGGCAATGTGGAACCATTCAACTAGATTTCCAACTTCCAGAACGTTTTGAACTTGAATATGTAGGTGCAGATGGTGAGAAACATAGACCCGTTATGATTCATCGTGTAATCCTTGGAAGTATTGAACGTTTTATTGGAGTTATTACAGAACACTTTGCAGGGGCCTTCCCAACATGGCTTGCACCTGTACAAGTAAAAGTACTTCCTATATCAGAGAAGTATCATGACTATGCAAAACAAGTACAAGAAGCTTTAATCGAAGTAGGCGTAAAAGTGGAGACAGACGAGCGTGCAGAGAAAATTGGATACAAAATCCGTGAAGCACGTATGGAACGTGTGCCATACATCTTAGTAGTAGGGGCTGAAGAAGAAGCAGAGGGCAATGTAGCTGTGAGAAGTCGTGAAAATGGTGAAGAAGGTAAGATGCCACTTGCAAACTTCATAGATAAGATTACAGAAGAAATCAAAACTAAATATAACTATTTAGTATCAGGTCCCCAAAACGCGCCTGAAATAGAGTAACCAGTAGGTACAACGAAAGTTATAAATAAGGGAATAAGTAAAAGTTAGGGTGATGCACCTATGGTGATAAGCCTTAGCTTTTATTCCTATACAAAATTTAAATGCACAATATAATAGAGGTGAAACATGATTAATATTACTTTAAAAGATGGTACAAGGAAACAGTACGAAGCAGGCATTACGCTTTTAGATATTGCCAAAGACCTTAGTGAAGGTTTAGCACGTGCCGCTTGTGCGGGTAAATTAAATGGTCAAATGGTAGACCTTAGAACACCAGTAACAGCAGATGCAAATATTGAGATTCTTACATTTAATGATAAAGAAGGTAAATGGGCATTCCGTCATACAGCAGCACATATTTTAGCACAAGCTGTGAAAAACCTTTATCCAGATGTGAAACTTGCGATTGGGCCAGCTATTGAAGATGGTTTCTACTATGACTTTGATCGTGAAAAAACATTTATAGAAGAAGAATTTACAGCAATTGAAGCTGAAATGAAAAAAATTGTAAAAGCAAAACTTCCTATTGAAAGATTTGAACTTCCAAAAGAAGAAGCTATCAAACTTATGGAAGAAGCTGGTGAACCATACAAAGTAGAACTTATCAATGACCTTGCAGAAGGTGAAATCATTTCCTTCTATAAACAAGGTGATTTTGTAGACCTTTGTGCAGGTCCTCACCTTATGAGTACAAAACCAGTAGACGCTTTCAAAGTGCTTTATGCTGCAGGTGCATACTGGAAAGGTAGCGAGAAAAACAAAATGCTAGCACGTATCTACGCAACAGCATTCCCTAAAAAGGCTGAACTTAAAGAGCATTTAGAACAACTTGAAGAAGCTAAAAAACGTGACCACAACAAACTTGGTCGTGAACTTAAGCTTTTCACTACAGACGAAGCAGTAGGACAAGGGCTTCCACTTATGATGCCAAAAGGTGCACGTGTTATCCAAACACTCCAAAGATGGGTAGAAGATGAGGAAGAAAGACGTGGCTATGTCCTTACAAAAACGCCAAGTATGGCTAAAAACGACCTTTACAAAATTTCAGGACACTGGGATCACTACAAAGAGGGTATGTTTGTAATGGGAGAAGAAGATGCAGATAGTGAAGTAATCGCACTTCGTCCTATGACATGTCCATTCCAATTTTGTATTTACAATGCAGAACAACACAGTTACCGTGACCTTCCAGTACGTTTTGCGGAAACAGCTACACTTGCAAGAAATGAATCTTCAGGAGAAATGCATGGGCTTATTCGTGTAAGACAATTTACACTTGCTGATGGACATATTGTGTGTACACCAGAACAACTTGAAGATGAATTCAAAGGGTGTCTTGACCTTATTAAATACCTTATGACAACACTTGGTATCCAAGATGATATTACTTACAGATTCTCTAAATGGGATCCAGCCAATACAGAAAAGTATATTGATAATCCAGCAGCGTGGGACGAAACTCAAGTGATTATGAAAAATATCTTAGACCATCTTGAAATTGACTATACAGAAGCAGATGGTGAAGCAGCTTTCTATGGTCCAAAACTTGATATCCAATTCAAAAACGTACATGGTAAAGAAGATACGATTATCACAATCCAAATAGACTTTGCACTTGCAGAACGTTTTGGTATGACTTATGTAGATTCTAATGGGGAGAAAAAACGCCCATACATCATTCACCGTTCATCTATTGGCTGTTATGAAAGAACACTTGCAATGCTTATTGAAAAATATGCAGGGGCATTCCCAACATGGCTTGCACCAACAGCAGTAAAAGTGCTTCCAATCTCAGATAAATATGCTGACTATGCAGCAGAAGTTGTAAAAACACTTAAAGATAATGGTGTAAAAGTAGAGGCAGACTACAGAACAGAAAAGATTGGTTACAAAATCCGTGAAGCACGTATGGAACGTGTACCATACATCTTAGTTGTAGGTATGGACGAAGAAGCTAATAAAACTGTAGCTGTAAGAAGTAGACAAAATGGTGATGAAGGTGCACAAGCGCTAGATACATTTGCAGAACGTATTACAAACGAAATTAAAACTAGATATAATTACCATCTTGAAATAAAGGCTGAAAACGAGAACAACTAGTTGACAAACCTATTTGACTATGTTAGTATTTCAGAGGTAATCAGATGCAAGTAGAAGCTATCTCTTCTCACCTTACAACGACAATAGTTCGTAAGGTCATACTAATTGAATTTTTAAATCGACAGATTTAGTATGATATAGAGAAGAAGTGGATAGATCAAATGCATCTATCCACTTCTTTATTTTAGTGCGTTCACATCAACGCAAAAGATGTTTTATGAATAAAGGCAAACAAATTTAGGAGGTGCCCATTATTAACGAATTAATGATTAACGAACAGATTCGAGACAAAGAAGTTAGACTTATTGGTTCAGATGGAGAGCAACTTGGTGTAGTATCACTTAAAGAAGCTCAACAATTAGCAACTGAAAAAAATCTTGATCTTGTAAAAATCGCTCCACAAGGTAAACCACCAGTATGTAAAGTTATGGATTATGGCAAATACAAATTTGATGCAGCTAAGAAAGAAAAAGAAGCGCGCAAAAATCAAAAAACAATTAGTGTTAAAGAAGTTAGATTTTCAGCTAGTATTGATACACATGACTTCGAAACTAAAGTCCGTAATGCACAAAAATTCTTAAAGGCAGGGGACAAAGTGAAAGTATCAGTTATGTTCCGTGGCCGTGAGATGATGCATACACAAAAAGGTGTAGAGATATTAGATCAAGCAATGAAACTTCTCGAAGAGTTTGGCGTGGCTGAAAACAGACCTAAATTAGAGGGTAGAAACATGGCTATCGTGGTAGCACCAAAATAGTTACCTTAAGATAAAATAATAAATCATTAAAAAGGAGGATCCTACCATGGCTAAATTAAAAACAAATAGAGCAGCAGCAAAACGCTTTAAAGCAACAGGATCAGGAAAACTTAAAAGATCAAAAGCATACACAAGTCACATCTTAACAAAAAAATCTCCTAAGAGAAAACGTAACTTAAGACATGCAGGACTTGTTGATTCAACAAACGAAAGACAAATGAAACGTTTATTACCATATTTATAAGAAAAAGCAGTAGGAGGTCAGGAACATGGCGAGAGTAAAAGGTGGCATGGCTACTAAAAAAAGACGTAATAGAGTATTAAAATTAGCTAAAGGCTATAGAGGCGCGAAATCTAAACAATTCAGAACAGCTAAACAAGCTGTAATGAAATCATTAAGCTACTCATATGCAGGTAGAAAACAAAGAAAACGCGAATTCAGAACATTATGGATTGCTCGTATCAACGCAGCAAGCAGAATGAACGGTTTATCATACAGCCGTTTCATGAATGGTCTTAAAAATGCTAATATCACAATCAACAGAAAAATGTTAGCTGATATGGCTATCAATGATGCAGCTACTTTCACACAATTAGTTGAAACAGCTAAAGCAAACTTAAAATAATTAAGTTAATATAAAATGGTCTAGGCATTTGCCTAGGCCGTTTTTTTGATTGTGCCCAGTGCATAGCCTAAGGCAAGGGTGTCCATCGTGAGGTGGAATCTGAAGGAAGTTGGCGGCAAAACTCTGGTCTGACGAACAGAAATCACATATGAGGCATATGCACACTGGGTAAGGTGTCAGAAGTCAGCAGACGTCATAGTACTAGATGGGGTTAACACTATCTAGGAAGGACTGAACATTAAGGAGATTTTTGGCTTTGAACAGCTCAAATAAATTACAAGGAAAGCAGATAACTAAATATTTAGGTCGCCTTGAGGAGGTACAGATGGAAACTGGAGATAATCAAGGGATGCTTAGTAAAAATTTGGCGTTCTCAAAGAGAGAAAGAGAAAATGATGCAGAAATTGAAACAAGTAACCTACTCGATTTTTTGAATACAGTATTTTCGTGTTTTGCTTATTACTCAGAAGATGAAGGCTAGCTAGTGTATGAAATGTACACAGTATACTTGAGATTAGCCTAACGCTTTGCTAGGTTTTGTAATAGAAAAAACGATAGCCTAAAATAATATACATATGTTGGAAACACAATAAAGGTACAAAAGAAAAAGATTTAGGAACTCATGCCTAACATTATACGTCTTATATATAAAATAAAGATGAAAACTAAGGAGAATTATAATATGAAAAAATTATTATTAATATGTATGAGCGTGATAATGGCATTAGGCGTTGTAGGATGTAGTAGTGGAAGCAGTATTGACAGTACATCAGTAATAATTGATGAGAAAGCATTAGTCGAGCAGATTCTTGAAAATGATGAAACACCTATGCTACAAGAACCAGATGAAACTTTACTTGAAGATATGTTTTATTTAACACCTGATTTATATGAAAGCCAATATACTATGTTTTCTATGTTTAGAACATCAGCGACGAATGTAAGCGTGGTGAAACCTAAAGAAGGACAATATGAAGCTGTAAAAGAAGCACTTACTAAAAGAAAAGATCTTGTATTTGAAACCTATGAGCAATATCGCATGGAACCAGCTATTACAGTGGCAACAAATGGACAAGTTATTGAAAAAGATGGTTATATCATTTTATTAATGGTAGAAGCAGTTGATGAAGCCCTTGAAAAAATTGAAAAAGCCTTTGCAGAATAAAAAATAATCTTTAAATCGTATTTTCTATTTCATAGAAACTATGCCCTTGGAGAAGAAGAAGAATTTCTAAGGAGAAATAGACCATGAATCATATCATATTGAATCTATTTAGTAGATACTGTGAAGTGGATCAAAAGATATAAGAAGCATTTAAGAGAGAATAATAAAAATAGAAGACAATGCCGTAAGGATTGTCTTCTATTTTTGTATGTAAATAAAGTAAATATTACTTATAAGGCATAAGGTACAACAGATAAAAGATGCAACTAGATAAGGATTTAACTTAAAGATAAGATGTAACACTAAAAAGATAATACTAGAAAAGAGAAGGAAAACAGATATAAAATGACTCATGCTTAAGAAAAAAGCAATAATAACATAACTCAAGAAACAAATAGCAGCAATAGCACATACTTGATAAATGCGTTCATAATTAATGGCATGACTTTTCTTCTTTGTGTTCATAATAATAACCTCCTTAATGACAAGCCTTACTATAAAATATGATAGAGTTGTCTTAAAAATAACTTTGAATATAAAATAATATATAAATTAGAGAGATAAATAAAAATTGATATTTGAATGAGGGGGATAGAGTAAAGCTTTTTTTGAAATAATGACTCTTTAAAACATTGCTTGACAAAAGTAAAGATATCCTGTAATATATCTACTTGTGAGGCGGAACAATATCTGACAAAGACAGATGAAAAAGGATAAAAAAATCCTTGACAAAAAGAAACGCATCATATAGAATAGTAAAAGTCGTCACTAAGGCGACACACTAAAATAAACAAATGAACTTTGAAAATAAAATAGTAACCATTAAACCAGTCGATTCAAAAG
>NZ_JAVVQU010000016.1:0-32527 GCF_036655075.1 Niameybacter sp.
GAATCTTAATCACTTTCATTTAATAAATTCAAAAATGTAAACTGAAAACGTAAACATATATTCTTAAACTGTAACTTCTATCCATTATAAAAGGGCAATCTCCTGAATAGGATCTTACCCTTTTTATAGTGGATAACTCATTTTATCTATTGAGTATTTTATCGTAATGTATTATTGTGAAATAAATGCATCAATTTGACTTTGCATTTCATCCATAATTGCTTGAAGTCCTGCTTGGTATAACTTTTCATTAAATACTTTAAGTACGCCTTCTACATCTGCTACACTTCCTGTGAACACTTGTGAATAGTATTGTTGTGAGACATTTTTAACTGCTGCTAATTGGTTTTTAACTGGTTCCCCATCAAATGAGAATCCAAATAATGGTGCCACCTCACATGTTGTATTAAATTCTTTAAATTTCTCCCATTTGTCTACTGGGTCAGGATCGACTGTATAACCGATAAAGTGGTTACCAAGTGTATAAGATGGCATTCTATAGTTTGCTGATGCATCTAAGAATTTAATAGAATTATCACCTGTTTTTTCATAGTGTTCTCCTTCAATCCCATAAGTTAAAAGATTTTTTACATATGGATCTGTATTAAGTAAGTTTAAGAATGCTACAGCTTTACCTGGATTTTGAGAAGTAATAGATACCGCATGCATTGAACCCATTGTAGATGTTGTTGCAACAATTGGTCTGGCTACTGGTACTACTGTAACAGGATATCCATCTGACCTTTCCCAAATTTGTTCAGCATATGGTTGATAGTGACCAAAGTCTACAAATCTTGTTTTAGGTTTTTTAGGATTTGTTGCTGCATCTGCTGGCACATAACCAGCTTCATAGAATGCTCGCATTTGCTTTGCAAACTCTAAAGCAAATTCTGATTCCATTGGGTTAATAACTTTATAAATGTCTCCTGTATATGTAGTCCCTGCTGGTACCATTTCACTTGCATGCATATCATATCCTGCATAGAATACTGGTTTAAGACCATTTTTGTTAACACCTAGTACACTTGTTTCAGGCACTGCTTCTTGAGCTTTAGCTAACAATGGTTCTAATACATCTAATGAATCAATCATCTCTGGAAGCTCAATACTAGCCTTTTCTATAATTTCTGTAGAGAATTTTAATGATGGTGCCCATGGTAATTCTTTTTGAGTTGGAACAGCAAATATCTGTCCATCTACTGTAATACCTTCCCAGAATTTTTCATCTATAGCATCATACATTTCTTTGCCTTCATTCTCAAGGTAAGGTGTCAAATCTACAAATGCGCCTCTTGAAGCATTGAGTACATAAGGATTATCTCCACTTGATGTAAAGCAAATATCAAAAGCCTCCCCTGAGTTAATCATAACTGGCATTTTTTCATTATAATCTGCATAAGACATTGTTGTGATATCTATCGTTGTGTTGATTTTTTCAAGTGTGTACTCATTAAGTGCTGCTTGAACTTTTTCTAAATCAGTTGGTGGTTCATTAGCTACAGTGTACCATATAAGATTTGTAGGTTTTTCATCTTTCTTATCTACAGCTATATCTTCCCCTACTGCTCCTGTTTCTTTGTTTGTATCTACTGCCGTATCTCCACCTGAACACCCTGTAAGTGTGGCACTTACGAACATAATTGATGCCATTAATACTGTTGATACCCTTAATCTTTTTGACATATTCAAATCCTCCTCTTTTTTGTAAATCATATATATTGCAACTTATCCTTTTACTGCTCCAACAGTTAATCCACTAATAAAATATTTTTGGAAAAACGGATAAGCACATGCAATCGGTAATGTAGAAAGTACAACTATCGCCATTTTAGCTGTTTCTGTTGGTAGGTTGGCAATAGAATCTAAGAACCCAGCCCCCATCTTATCAGCATTTTGTGATATAAATTCCATATTCCTTTCAATTTGCATTAATAAATATTGGAGTGTGTAAAGAGATTCTTTTTCTGTATACAACATAGACGGCATCCATTGATTCCAATATGCCAGTGTTAAGAATAATCCTATTGTTGCAATCCCTGGTACTGAAATAGGTAATACTATTTTAAAGAATGTTTTCATTTCACTCGCACCATCAATCCTCGCAGACTCAATAATTTCATCTGGAACTGTTGTTTTAATAAACGTTCTAAGTACGATGATATTGAAGGCCGATACTGCACCTGGAATGATTAAAGCCCATAGTGTATTTTTCCATCCTAACATTCGTGTAATAAGCATATACCTTGCTACCATACCTCCATTGAAAAGCATCGTCACTAACATTACATAGCTTAAAAATTTCTGTAACTTGTATTCTTTTCTTGTTAATACATAAGCATAGGTTGTTGTAAGTACAAGTCCGATTACTGTTCCTGATATTGTAATAATGATAGAATTCGCAAATGCTTTCATAAGCATTCCTCCATCTTGTAATACATATTCATAGGCATCCATTGACCATTCTTTAGGAATGAATTGGAACCCCATTTCATTGATAGATGCTTCACTAGATAATGAAATAATGGCTACAAACACAAGAGGTATCAAACAACATAATGCTAAAAGTGTAAATAAAGCAACAATAGCTATATTTACCTTTTTTGATACATTTAAAAATTGATTTTGTACGTCTTCTTCTTTTTCTTTTCTTTTAAATATCATAACTTACTCCTTTCTAGAACATCGCATTCTCATTATCAAGTCGTCTTACAACCCAGTTTGCTGTGATGATTGTCATACAGCCTATACCAGATTGGAATACTGCTGCAGCAGAACTCATACCTACATCACCCATACCCATTAATGCACGATATACATAAGTATCGATAACATTAGTTACAGGATAAAGTGCACCTGCGTCTCTCGGTAACTGATAGAATAATCCAAAGTCTGCATTGAAAATTTTACCTACAGCCATAATAAACATAATTGTCATGATTGGTTTTAAAAATGGTAACGTAATAAATTTAATTTGTTGCCATTTAGTTGCACCATCAATAAGTGCTGCCTCGTAATAGGTTTTATCGATACCCGCAATAGCTGCTAAGTATACGACCGCTCCATAACCCATCGTTTTCCATACATTCATGATGATAATGATGCCTGGCCACATCTCAGCCTGTGAGTACCAACTAATTGGGTCTTGGCCAAATGATGTCAATACGGAGTTAATTAATCCCTTATCAGAGCTTAAAAATGCAAAGGCTAAGTAACTTACTACTACCCACGATAAGAAGTGAGGGAAGAACATTATAGTTTGGAATACTTTACCTAATGTCTTTTGTAAAATTTCATTTAACAACAAGGCTAAGCATACTGGAATGACAACACCTAATATGATAAATACAATGTTATAAAGAATTGTATTTCGTATTGCAATCCATGCTTCATTTGAGGCAAATAAGAACTCAAAGTTTTCAAATCCTACCCACTTACTATTCATAAAACTATGAATAAATCCATGCGGTGTATTTCTGAAATCTTTGAAAGCTAATAGCACCCCTGACATTGGAATATACGCAAATACCACAAACCAAATAAAAGTTGGTAAAGCAATTAGGCTTAATTCCCAGTCAGATTTTGTAAACTTAAATCCTTTTAAATTGTTTTTCTTTCTATCCTTCAAATCCATTCCCCTTTCTAGCATATAGTTCATTTTTTTTTTACATAAATCATTTGTTTTGTGCATTTTATTTATTTTTTTACCTTTTGTTAAACAATTGTTTAATTTTGTTATTTATATTTACATATATTAATAATATTAATTATAAAAATCAACTATTTTTAACATATTTCAATTTATCATTAAGTTATTTTAATTTTGATTTACATTTTGAATTTTTTATTTTACATTTTATGCTTTTTGCACCTATTTTACTCTATTCATCTCACTAACTTTTACTAATTATGTACAAAAAAAAGACAATTGCCTTGGAACTACAATTGCCTTTTTAAAAATTCACTTACTAATGCAATACATCCACCGCTTCACACACTGTAGAATGGAATCCTGGCCACTTGAAAACATCTTCGTCATGAGTAGGTGCTTTGTCTAAAATCAAATGACCCTCTTGAAGTAGCTCTGGATTATAAGCTTGAATACCTTTTTTCACTTCTTCCCTAAGTTCCTTAAGGCTTTCATAATAGGCTTCATTCTCTACTAAATTGCATTGTTCATAAGGATCCTTATTCAGATCAAATAATAACTCTGCCCCTCCAAATCGCGTAATCATATACTTAATATTATTTTTCATCGCACAAAATGTATTGTTCTCACAGTTTCCAAAGAAAGGTCTATCTTCTGTCTCTTTGATGACATCAAATACACTTTTTCCGTCTAATTGCGCTGTTGGTGCAATCCCTACCATTTCTAAGATAGAAGGATAAATATCACTTAACTCTACAAGATTTGAACACCTTTTGCCCTTGTACTCCTGCATCACATGAGTAGGTGGCTTAATAATAAATGGAACATGAGCTGCACCTTCCATATAGTTAAATTTAGCTCCCATATGGTGGTCTCCCATCATATCCCCATGGTCTGATGTAAATATAATCCATGTATTATCAAATAGTCCTTCCTCTCTCATTCTGGCAAATAATAAGCCTAATGAGTAATCTATTTGTGTAATACATGCATAGTAAGCACGTTTGATTTCTTTAAGTTGTACGTCTTTAAATAGGTGCATATTATTTAGGGCATAGGTATGACGCAAGAAGCCTTGTGGCATCTTATCTATATCTTGTGACCAGTCTCCATAAATAGGTGATTCTACATCTATACCTTGATAAAGCGTCCAATAATTAAGGCATGGATCAAGTGGTGGATGAGGTTTAGAAAAACTTGTCCACATAAAAAATGGTCTCGTTGTATCTCGTGTTTCAATAAAATCTATAGACTGATCTACTGTCCATGTGGTCAAACTATCATTTTCATGTACCGTTGATATCACAGGCTCTACCTCATTTTCACCTACACCATGGTGTTTAGGATTCACATGACTGCCTTTTTTTCTATATTCACGATAGTAATCAAGTGGCAACAGCATATGTTCAAACCCATAATGTGCTCTTGGTGGTTCAAAGTGCATTTTACCTACTGCTCTTGTTTGATAGCCTTCATCCGTTAATCGAGATGGCAAAGTTTGATTTTCGGTCATTACCTTGTAATGATTCATATTATTCGTAATTCCTGATGTATACCCTTTTTTCCCTGTCATAATTGTTGTACGTGAAGGTACGCAAATAGGACAATCTGCATAACATCTAGTAAAAGTGATGCCTTGACTGACAAGCCAATTAAGATGTGGTGTATAAATGGAGTGATTGCCCAACTTTTGTATCGTATCAAAACGTTGCTGATCTGTTGTAATCAATAAAACATTTGGTTTATTACTCATGTTAGTCCCTCTCTTATTCTGTGCTATTAGGTTATTTATTTGGATACTAATCTTAGTTCTTCAAAGAATAACATATGGGTATATACATATACAACTTTATTTTTAAAATTATTTATAATTGTCATTATTATGTCTTTAAATAAGTTTACAAAAACATTATTGTAAAAATAAAATGTAAATTATTGTACTCAAATAGGCTAAGATGACTTAGTAAATAAGTCATCTTAGCCTATTTGAGTACAATATTATTTTTTACTATTAATAAATTTCATAATAGAATTACATTGTGTTTCTATGTGCTTTGTAGCAAGTTTGGAGGCCACTTCTTCTTCACGTGCTTTGAGTGCCTTTAAAATTTCACTATGTTCAGCAATAACTGTATGGCTTTGCTCTGTATTTTTCAAGTACGCAATACGATAACGTTGCACTTGCTCTCTCATATTGTTATAAAGTTGGATAAGCTTATCATTTTTAGAGGCTAAAGCAATGGTATCATGGAACTCGATGTCCTTTTGAATCATTACTTCAATATCATCTTCTTTTGCTGCATATTCATATTCTGTAATGATAAGTTGAAGCTTTAAGAAAGAACGTTCATCCATATGTTTGCACGCAAGTTTGGCTGCTAATGCTTCAAGTGAAGCACGTACTTGAAGTACATCTTCTATGTCCTTCTCTGTAAACTGTGCCACTTGTGCACCCTTACGTGCTACCATGACAACTAAACCTTCTAGTTCTAGTTTTCTAATTGCTTCTCTGATAGGTGTACGACTCACCCCTAGTTTTTCACCTAATTGGGTTTCCATTAATCTTTCTCCTGGCTCTAGCTCCCCATTTAAAATTGCTTTTCTAATGGTTTGAAATACAATGTCCCTTAGAGGCAAGTACTCATTTATTTTCATGTTTGTGTCTTTTTCTTTCATGCCTTCTTTTCCCCTCTCTTTTGGCCTTACAGAACGTACTGGTTACATGTACTTCTCTTAGTCCACATTTGTTCTTGAAGTATTCTGCTGCCAGTGCTGCTTCATATTTACTTGGGAAAATACCGAATACAGTTGGGCCACTACCACTCATCATACTACCTAATGCCCCCATACGTAACATATCTTGTTTAATATCTTCTATCTGTGGATGTAGCTGAATCGTTACATCTTCTAAAACATTTCCCATATGTGTCGTTAAATACTCTATGTCCTTTTTCTTAATGGCATCAACGTAGTTGTCTGTGTCTGGATGTAGCTGAATGTCTGGTACACTCAATGCCTTGTATACACTTGCCGTAGATACGCTAATATTAGGTTTAGCCAAAAGAATGTGCATAGATGGCAGTGATGGTAGTGGTGTAAGCACCTCTCCTATTCCCTCTGCTAATACTGTACCTCTTAAAATACAAAATGGCACATCTGCCCCTATCTCTACCCCCATCTCCATCAGTTGATGCTTACTATAATGTGTACTAAATAACTTATTTAACCCTACTAATACAGCAGCTGCATCACTACTACCTCCTGCAAGACCTGCTGCAACCGGAATACGTTTAAAAATATCTATATAAATACCAGTTTTTATATTGCTTACTTCTAAAAATTTTTCTGCTGCTTTATACGTAATATTTTTATCATCTTTAGGGAGCCATGCTAAGTTATTGTTGATGCGAATACCTGGGGTTTTAGTCTTTGTAACCGTAATCGTATCATGCAAATTGATTGTTTGCATAATCATTCTTAAGTCATGATACCCATTATCACGTTTGCCTACAACATCTAGAGTAAGGTTAATCTTGCCTCTAGCTTTAAGTACTATTGTATCCATTAGTAGCTCCTTCATTTTTAGTATTTTTTATATTATACCCCTTTAAAAAAGACTTAGTCAATGGAAATGCATTTCTTGTATACAAAAAACAAAGAGCACCCTATTTTATACACAGGGTACCCTTTTGTTTTATCTAATACCAATATCTTTATTTACACTAGAAATTAATTTTCAAATCATTACTCATTATATTTCTTTAGAACTTAGTTTTCTTTAAGATGATGAGTTTTTGACCAAAGTTAAGGGCTGTGTTCTCATCTAAATCATTAATTTCAACAATATCTTGAACGGTTGTATTAAAGCGTTTTGCAAGACTCCAAAGGTTATCACCTTTCTTAGCTGCGTAGACTGTCATACTTGGATAGTTGGCAAGCTCTTCCTTATCCATATCTTCTACATTGATTTGATTGATGGTTTGAACCATGTCTTTTTTATACACATTCACAACATAATCAAGTGTATAGTCAATCATTAGGTCATTTTTATTGTAGCTACTTACTTCAACATCTTTAGATTGTACTTTAACATCCACATAAGCATCCTTAGAAATGCCTTCACAGACAAACTCTTGATTAAATGGAATCATTTCTACTGCTGTTTGGACCATATTCATATTTTCTGGGTCAATATAAACCACCTTTGCTTCAAGCACACCACTAACTGTCAGCTTGTCACCATTCACTTGCTTTTCATCGATGATAGGTTTTAAGCTTACGCTAAAGATTTGTTCTGTATCAGGTGCCCCATTGTCTAAGGTAATCATATCTTTCTTAGAAGCTCTAGCCGTACCTTTTGATGCAAGATTCATATAGTCTGCTTCTGTGTTGGTCATTGTTACTTTTTTCCCTGGGCAATAGACATCAGCTACAATTGTCTCATCATTTTTGTCAAAGGTACTATACTTAGCTTCTACAATGCATTCTACTTCTACAATACGATCTTCTCCATCATAGTCTGGAGACGCTTGTACATAGGTAGGTTTCACACTCAATTCACAGTTCCAGTAAGCTTCTTCTTGTGGCTTTGTAATATCACTACTTCCTGCAAATGGAATACGGTGTTTAGCTACTTCAACTGGTTTATCTTCATCTTGACTTGTATACATCGTACAGATTTCCACAATACCATTGTAGAGAATTTCATTATCTGTACGTTTAATTTGTTCTTCTTTGATGTCTGTGTGTAACTTAAGGATTTCAGCAATACTTGGCTTACCTTGTGGAATTGTCAGTTCGTCCTTTACAATAAGTTTTTCTGTCCCTGATTGAGAAGGTTTCACAACACTCATGATCCCTGCACTTGTTTGAATAGGTCCTTCACTTCTTACATCTGTTACAATTTCTACTTCTTTAGGCTTTGTTGCTTCAACACCTACTCCAATAATTGCTTTAACATTTAGTTTACGCTCATTTAAAATATTCCAATGCATATGTTCAATATTATAGTTGAAGGCTATGCGTTGATTACTATCAACACCATCTAGAATCACAAAGTCTTCAAGAGGTATGCTTCCTTTCATGGTATAGATTTCTTTTGAGTTATTTTGAGGAACATAGAGAATAGTTGTATCAAGTTGCCCTTTATAAACAACTCTATCCTCTTGTACATCAATCTGATCAATATTAATATCTCCGTCTAAGTATAGCACTCTTTGCATGTCGGGCTTTCCATCTGGAACGATAATATCTCTTTCTTTAACAACTTGTACGTTTTCTCTTCTAGTCATTTCATTCAAGCCCATTTGTTTTCTTATAAGCTCTACTGACATCTTACGATCCTCCTCTTCTAACCTTTACACTCTACCTATGTATATGAGTAAGAGTTATCTAGTTATGCCATGATTTTACATTTTGGACTAACTTCTATTTCATTTATATTCAAGAACTTATTGTAATATGCTTTTTCTCCAATAAAAAAAAGAAGACAGTTTGGCGATTAACTGTCTTCTATCAAAAATAGGCGTGACAAAATGACTTATCCTCAGGCGTTAGGATTTTTCGCCATTAATACCAACTACTGGCCCACCTTTTCTGGCTACCCCTAGAGTCTCATACCCTCCTACACCTCTAAATTTGGTGACTGTATTTTTTATGGCTTCTTCTATGGATAGCACTTCATTGAATGGACAGTATGCAATACGTTCTACTATAAACACTGGGTCTAGTGCATGGATAAGGACTCTCTCTGGTGAGGCTGCATAATCTGCACCAGCTTCTAATAGTGCTTCAAAATAAGACTGGCATGCTCCGGCAAATATAATGAGCTGCTTACCTGTTTGGTTCACTTTTCTGGCTTCTTTTATAGCTTCAGCAAAGTATCTAGAGTTTTTGTACTCATTGATATCAAATAGATTTTTATACTTCTTATTTAATGAATCGTGTCCGGTCAAAACAAGTATATCTGGGTTGTGCTTTTGCAAAAGACTACTAATTTTTTTAGGTTGTTCAAACTCTAAGACGTTTTCACCTACCGCATTGACTCCCAATATATCATAGTACTTCATACATAGGCTCAGATAAAAGGTATCTCCATCTATGTGTAGTACTTTCCCTGTTTTTTGAAGTATGGGTTTGTGTTTGTCTTTCATAAGTTTTTTTTCTAACACCAAGTTTTTCACGGTCTCTTGGATTTGTTCCATCAAATCATTCTCTTTATTAGTAAATCGCATCCCTCCTGCCAGTTCTAAATCTTGTATTGGTGCATCTGCAATAATCCTGTAGGAAATTCCCTTTAGTTTAACAATACCATTTGGCTTGATTTCTACTACTTTAAATAAAACATCTCTATTGTATGAGATACGTACGACATAATCTCCAACTTCAATAACCATATACTACGACTCCTAGTTACGATATCTTTATATTTTATTACCTCACTAGGAAGTCCTATGACTATGTAGCCTATTTCTATGTATCATTCATATAGTATCGACAAGAAGTATATGTTGGCTCTCTTGGGTGCATTTTGATTTTAAAATCTATGTAAACGACGTTATCTCGGTAACCCAGATGCTGACGTTGTTTCCACACCGGAAAAATAGGTAAGTAAATCACATTCTTATATCGGCTAAAATGAATCATCTGTTTGACCTGTTTCATTTCTTTTATCTGCTTCATCTGTTTGGCCTTACTTATTAACTGAGCGGTTCTTTGCTCCATAGGCTTGTGTTGCATACTTTCTTGTCCAAGTTCTGTGCCCTTTCTACGTAATTTCCCAATACCTTTTTCTCTCTTATTGGCTTTTGCAATTTGTTTGTATGCTTTTTTTTCCTCGTGCTTTTTTTTAATAGAAGCAGCCCACTTGCTTACCGTATTTACAACTTTCATCACCTTTTCTAATAGATGTAACTTAATCATTTTCTTTCCCCCTTAGTCTCTTTTATCCATTTTACGCTGTACTTGTTTTACTATGTATTTATTTTGCGATGTACCTAACTTGTTGTGTGCTTATTTTGTCATGCATTTGTTTGATGAGATAATCCTAGCACCTTTTCCATTTCTTGAGAATCCTTAAGTAAAAAATAAGATGGTTCAAGGGGTTACATCCCTTGAACCATCTCAAAAAAACTTTTCATTTTTATCTATTTTATCCAAGGTGCAATGAATACATTAACAGCATCTTTAATCACTTCAACCCTACTTGTAGCATCTACTTCACTACTTCCCTTGACACCAATATAGAATTTAATCTTCGGTTCTGTACCAGATGGGCGTACACATACCCATGCCCCATCATCTAGTTGATAGTAGAGTACATTTGATTTAGGTAAGTTCCCTACACCTTGTTTGTAGTCTCTTGCATGGAGTACAGTATACGCTCCAAATGCCTTAGGTCCCTCTTCTCTTAAGTTTTCCATGACATTCTTAATTTTTTCTAATCCTTCTATTCCTTTTAAGGTAATAGATTGAACAGCTTCTTTATAATAACCATACTTTTCATATAAGGAAATAAGTCCATCATAGAGTGTCATACCCTTTGTCTTGTAATAGGCTGCCATTTCTGCTGCAAGCATACATGCAGCTACTGCATCTTTATCTCTTGCATAAGTTCCCGCTAAGCAACCATAGCTTTCTTCAAAGCCAAAGGCATAGTGTTTGTTGTGCTTGTCTTCAAAATTTCTAATTTGTTCACCTATGTATTTGAATCCTGTTAAGACTTCCATGACATCTACGCCATAGTCCTTACAGATTGGACGAATCATTTCTGTTGTTACAATAGTTTTAATGACTACACTATTATTTTCTAGCTTATGTTGGATGCTTCTTTGTGAAAGGATATATTCTGTAAGCATAGCTCCTAACATATTGCCGGTGAGTACTGTATATTCCCCTTCATGGTCACGTACAAGTACACCTACACGGTCTGCATCTGGGTCTGTACCCATTACTAAATCAGCACCTACTTCTTTAGCAAGGTCTATGGCTAACTTAAAGGCTTCCTTATTTTCTGGGTTAGGGCTTTCTACTGTTGGGAATGCACCATCTGGTTCTTCTTGCTCCTTAACAGTGTATACATTTTTGAAGCCCACTTCTTCAAGTATTCTTCTAACAGGTTTGTTGCCTGTCCCATGTAGCGGTGTATAGACAATCTTGAAGTCATCTGCTACTTGCTTAATAATCTCTGGATTTAAAACTTGTTGTTTCACTTCTTGAATATAAGCTTGGCATACAGCTTTTTCTATCATTTCTAACTTACCTGAAGTTAAAGCCTCTTGTTCATCCATTGTCTTAATGGTGCTAAAGTCTGTGATTGCATTCACTTCTTCAATAATCATTTGATCAAAGGGTGCAATAACTTGTGCCCCATCATTGCCATAGACTTTATAACCATTATATTCTGCTGGGTTATGGCTTGCTGTAATCACAATACCTGCATCACACTTTAAGTATCTTACTGCAAAAGAAAGTATAGGTACTGGTTTAACATAGTCAAATAAGTACGCTTTAATGCCATTTGCTGCAAGTACTAATGCAGCTTCCTTAGCGAATACATCGGAAAAATGTCTTGTATCATAAGCAATAACTACTTTAGGTTCGTTTAAAACTTGTCTATTTAAAAAGTTACAGAGCCCCTGTGTTGCTTTCCTTACAATATAAGAGTTCATTCTATTGGTTCCCGCACCGATTATCCCTCTTAATCCTGCTGTTCCAAATTCAAGCTCTGTATAAAACCTATCTTCAATTTCCTTTTCATTCCCCTGTAGTTCAAGTAATTCTTTCTTTGTTCCCTCATCGAATATGGGGCTTTCTAACCATTCTTCATATTTTTCTTGATAACTCATATTGAGTCCCCCTTAAAACCATATTTTTACACTTTTATATTATATTACAATTTTTTCCACTTTTAAAGTATAAAATATGCTTCTCTATCTCTTTGCATATAGAAAGGGGGGTTACATTTTCTTTAATGTAACCCCCCCCTTCTTGGTATCCTAATCTTTGTAGCCTTCTCTTTTAAGCGTAATACTATGCTCGCCTACCGCTATATTATCACTTCTACTTGAATACTCTGGTTCCACTGTTTCCTTGCTTTGAAGTGTTACTTGAAGACGTACTGTTTATTCTTGAAGTTGCCCAACTAAGTTTGTTTGTACGCTTTCAAAGTCTTCAAAGTTTAAATCGAGTGTTTCACCAGATTTAATAGTTGCTGTTGTTGTAATAGGCTCATACCCTTCTAAATGAAGCGTTATCTGATGCTGCTGTGCAGTTAAAGGTACTGTCTTCATCTCCTTTGATAAAGGTATTTGTCTATTTCCACCTATTTCCAAGTATCCTTCATAAGCTGGTAGCTCACCTAAGTAAACATAGCCCGCACGCGCTTCTACTTGAATTGCATAAACTTTATCTTCTATACCCGTTAATGTTAAGGTGTCATAATCCCCTACTTCATGCATATTGATGAGGTTACCTTCCTCATCCATAATGTGTGTATGTCCTGTATAATAGTAGACTTGACTTCCTATAGTAATCGTGCGATTAGACCTATCTATACCTAATCCTTTCATATCTACCTTTGTAAAAGATTCCTTTGCTAGTCTAATACATACAAGGTTATCCTTTACTGGTTGATAAACAACTTCTACAATACTCCCCACCTTTAACTGACTATACGGCATTTCATTTTCCTTGGTGTCTTGTATTTTAGTAATTGCTTTAACTTCATAAGTGATAACTTCTTTTTTTTCTAAATCAAGAATATCTATTTGTCCTTCCTTTATTGCTCTTACAACCCCTGTACTGGTCATGTAAAACTCATTATCTTCAGTCTGCGGTTTAGGAGTAGTCACTGCTGGCGTAATCGTTACTGTTTCTTTTACAAAGTACTTAATTCCTACAAACATCATTGCAAGTATAGCTGTAAAACCTATGATAGAAGAAATGATCATAGATTTTACAAAGATTTTATTCCTTTTCACTGTCTATCTCCTTTGTACCTTCTCTTTTTCTTTATTGTAATAGTTTTCTTTGGCATTCGTCAAATGACTTTCTCATTACAAATATTTTATCAGTTCCTCAGAAGCACGTATTTGATCTTCCTTATACACAAGCATGTTTTCCCATTTGTGCTCAAACATGCTATAGTTATTGCGATGTTTAGATGTGGCATACTTAAAACAGATATTGGAGTATTTCTCCGGAAATATGAGCATTGCCTTAAGCGCCCTTATTTCTTCTTGCTCTAATGTATGAATACGAGTATAACTATTAATTAAATAATCTAGCATGTTAATATCCCAGTTGTTTTTTTGCATGATCTTAGTCAATACATTAGCTAAGTCTAACAACTGAATGTTATACGTACAGTTATCTAAGTTAGTAATTTTATAAGTAGTCTCATCTATTTTTCCTACTGCATGATACGTAAAGTCATTGTGAAGAATGGTTTTATTAACTTTAGCCTTTTCAATGAGTTGATCTGCAATGTCATGAGTAACCAAATCTATTGCCTTATACTGCAAGCCTTCATATGCTTTATAACTATCTAAAAACATGATTTCAAACTTAGTTTTTTGAGAAAATCCTGAGATTTTTTTCTTCATTCTTTTAGCATCTAGCATACGCTTTTGAAAGTACTCATAAATGTTTTTAGGTCCCACACTATCTATATCTCTTACTTTAGATTCTATATGGTTAGCCGCTACATGGAACCTTGCAAGTACTTCAATTATTGCTTTTAATTCCTTCTGGTTTGCAAAATCTATTTCCGTCATCTTATCATAAGCTTGTAAGATAAAACATTTATCTAAACAAGCCCCATAAGGTACTTGCTTTTTACTTAAATAAATTTTATTAATCTCACTAAAACCTTTTTCTAATAACTGTTGGGTTACTTCATGCTCAAATACAATCTGTTCTTTTGGAATTAATGTTTTTCTAAGCAAGAGTTGCCCTTGCTTAGTGTCTAAGTAATAATTACTTCGACTATATTGGATTTTTTTTATACTAATGTCGTACTGAGCAAACACCTCATTGCCCACTTGTTTCATTCTGTTTCCCCCCCCTCAGTGTTCTTTTACTTCACCTTTCTTATGTATATGATACATCCTTAAAAAAAATATCTATTTTGAAGTTCTTTTGTACTATTCGTTCATAATTATATGATACAATAGACCCTATTAAGCATACAATTTGTTGAGGTGATCTATGAAACGTAAAGGATGGTTTATACCAATTGCAGTTTTTTTCATGTGTACTTGGTTCTTAATCATGTATGAACAAAGTACAAACGAGCCTTATTTAGCTCATACTTCTAATTTAGCACAGCTACCATGGGACAAAGATATTTCTGAAATACAAAGGGTTTATTTCTCTGCACATTCTTCTTCCTTTACAGCTGAACGTGTAGGCAATGATTGGTCTATAGTAAGCCCCATTGAATCTGATGCAGATTCTACATATATCTATAATGTTATTTCTCAATTTACTATCCCAGGCCTTATTCATACCATTGAAACAGGTGTAACAAATCCTTCTTCTTATGGGATTTTTGAGTATTCTCCATGTATTACTCTTATTGATCAGGCTGAATCCGAGTATACACTTATTGCAGGCAATGCCGCAAGTGAAACTACTTCTTACGTGTATAGTCCACTCACGCAATGTGTCTATACCATAAAAACAGATATTTTAAACTCAGTGTCTTCTGACTTATCTGATTGGAGAAGCAAAGACTATATCACCTTTGTCCCTGAACAAACTTCTAAGATAGATGTGATCACTGCTCATACCACTTATAGCTTACTCCCAAACCTAGAAAGTACAGATAAACCTTTTGTGGCTGATGGCCTATCTCCTATGGAGGTAGAGGATATTATAAACTTTTTAACAGTTTCTAAAGTAAGCCAATTTATTGTAGATCATGCACCTACGCACATTATCTCTTCTTATGGCTTTAATACACCTACTGTGAAAATAAAGCTTTATGATTTAGCCGGCAATGCCCAAACACTTTCTTTTGTGAAAATCCCAAATAGCATTAACTATTATGTGCTAGACCATAGTAAGGGCAATATTTACAAAGTTTAGTAATCCATAAGCCTATCATAAAATGCATAAATAACTTTCAAAAATGATTAAGCTATTTTAACTAAATAAAAAGAGCAATAAAACTCAGTTAGTTTTATTGCTCTTTTTATTTAGTTAACTAATGGTTATTGCTGTGACATCCATCCTTGATATAGGCTTCAAGGGCTTCTTTAGTATTCGCTTCTGGATGTTTCATCACATATGTTAAAAGGTGTTCAAGTAGGTCACCAACCGCTTTACCAGGTTGAACCCCAAGCTTAATCAAATCTCCACCATTCACTTTAAGCATCTTCAGATTATAGCATTCATGGCCTTCTACAATTTCAGTTTTAAGTGCACGAATAGATTCAATTGTTTGTTGCTTCATCAAATACTTATCTGGATTTTGTGCCTTAGCATCTACTTCATTAATAATAAGTAGCTTATCAAACAAAACTTCACCCGTTACTTTAAGTATTTCTTTAAGGTAAAACTTAGAAATGTGTTTTCTTAAGTGATAGTCATGCAAGCTTACAAGAAGGGTAACCTCTTTAATCGTTTGATTATCTAGTCTTAAATCCTTCAAAACATCTTTTGCAATCTCTGCACTTTTTTGAGGATGGTTGTAGAAATGGTCAATTCCTTTTGCATCTGTTGTTCTTGTAAGAGGCTTACCAATATCATGTAGTAGCACAGCAAGCCTTATCACTTGGTCTTTAGGGCTATGCTTCATGGCTACTAGCGTATGTTCTGCCACGCCATAAATGTGGTGTGGGTGATTCTGAGGTGTTTCGTAAGTCTTTAAAAACTCTGGTATTATATATTCTAAAAGTCCTAGTTCCTTTAACGTATCAATAGCTTCTGGTGTATCTGACATACAAATTTTCAAGAATTCATCACGTATACGTTCTTTACTTATGTTCGCTAATAGATGCTTACATGCTTTAATCCCCTCTATTGTATGAGGTGCTATGCTAAAGCCTAGTTGAGCCGAAAAGCGTACCGCACGTAATATACGTAGAGCATCTTCTGTAAAACGTTCCTTAGCATCACGAACAGATTTAATACAACCTTCTTCTATATGTTTTCTACCATTATAAGGGTCTACAAACCCTCGTACTGGATGGTAGGCAATGGCATTCATGGTAAAATCACGGCGAGATAAATCAAGTGTAATGTCTTCAACAAAACTCACACTTTCTGGTCTTCTAGAGTCTTTATATTCACCTTCAATACGGTAAGTCGTCACTTCATAGTGCTCTGTGTCTACAATAACTGTCACTGTTCCATGCTGAATACCTGTATCA
This sequence comes from Niameybacter sp., assembly GCF_036655075.1. Taxonomy (NCBI): domain Bacteria; kingdom Bacillati; phylum Bacillota; class Clostridia; order Lachnospirales; family Lachnospiraceae; genus Niameybacter; species Niameybacter sp. Next base: position 17,023 of record NZ_JAVVQU010000016.1, read on the forward strand.
TAGGTACGCTTGAAGACACGTTTGACATCTTCAGGTTCTGCTGATGTAGTAATATCCCAATCATGAGGTATACGTCCCATAATCATATCACGTACACAGCCACCCACTACGTAGGCCTCGTAACCATGTTCTTCTAAAGTATCTATAATATATAGGGCATCTTGTGGAATCTCTCTATAATCCTTCAACATCTAATCCTCTTTCTTCTGTTTGTAAATTAGTATTCCCTTAATTATAGCATAGTAGACTCCTGCATTTCATGAAAAATTATCGTACTACAAAAATAAGGAGCTCTATGAGGAGCTCCTTGCCTACATTATTTTTTTCTTCTAAAACTATCGCCTGCACCATGTGTACCTGAACTTGTAAGGGTTTTGAATCCGTTAGATGCATTCATGGCATCTCGTGTGTTGTCTATTTTACTTTGAATTTTAGATTCTTGAGTTTGATGTTTGCTCATGGTATCATCTCCTATTCACTAGGATTTTGCCCAACCTGGTTAAATTTATGCCTTACATCCATTTGAAATTTTAACCTTACTTACTTCTAATGTCTAATACAGCCAAATCATCCTTCGTTACATTTTCTAAAAGGGTAAGTGCAATATAGTAAATAGTAAGTGTAATTGTTATTCCAAGTACAATTTGTATACCTAACTTCTCACTGTTTGGTAGTAAATAGAGTATCAATATTTTGGCGGTCATTCCCGCCGCAGTTGCTGCCAATGCAGGATGTACAAACCATTTAATGACCTGTACTTTGATATCTGTAACATGAACTAACCTGCGTACTTTTAAAAATGAAGTCAAAATACTAATCCCTATGTTTAATATAATAAATCCTTCTACCCCTTTAACCGGAATCAAGAAATAAATAAAGATGATGCTCAAAGCAGATTCTATAATACGATAAATCAAGCAGCTATTTTGTTCCCCTAATCCTTTCAAAATTCCATCTATAACAATTTCTATGTACATAAAAGGTGTCACAATAACTAAGAGTTGTAAAAGCTGACCTACTTGCCTATTATGATAAATGAGCATCCCTAATTCTCGTCCAAAGTTTAAGAAAATACTTACAACAATCATGGCTAGTACCATAATTAAATGAATAGACCTTCCTGATAAGCTCTCAACTCTTCCCCTGATTCCCCTTGCCTGTGCCCTTGCTATTTCTGGTGTCAATACAGTAGAGCAAGCTGTCAACAATGCAACCGGGAAGAACAGGATAGGAAAGACCATGCCTTGAATCATACCATACATGCTCATAGATTCCATTGCAGTTAAACCTGACTTCCTAAATCCAATAGGAATAAGTATATTTTGTAAAAGTGTAATAATTGAGCTAATATAGGCTGTTAAAGTAATTGGTAATAAAAGTCTCATAATGTTAATAAAAATATGCTGACTTACTTCTTCCTTGCTAGAATGCATAGCTCTTCTATCTGGGTCAGTTAGGTAGAGCATAACCATGTAGGTGAAAGAAAAGACTTCTCCTAATGTCATGGCACACCCTATAGCTGCACATGCATAAATCAGATCCTGTGCTCCAAATGTTTTTAAAAAAACAATAACTAAAGTAACCTTTACGACTTGCTCCATTACATCTGAGCTCACCGGTTTAATCATTTTCTTGACCGCATAGAAGTACCCCTTGATACAAGAAGATACCGTCATAAAAGGAATACTTAACGCCAACACGCGAAGTCCCAATACTGTCCTACCATCATTAATCACTTTATTGCCAATCACATCTCCAAAAGTAAATACACCAAATGCAATACATATACTTGCCACAATACTAATGCAGAAGAAAATATGCATAATCTTTTTAATACCTCTGCCATTGTTGTGACCAATCTCTTCCGCTATCATCTTCGAAACAGAAGTGCTCATTCCGGCTGAAGCAATTGTATAGGCCATCATGTACACAGTCATTGTTAGTTGATAAAGGCCTACACCTTCTGGTCCAATGCTATTCGATATATAGATAGTTGAGATGATGCCAAGTGCCTTAGTAATGACTGATCCCAATGTGGAAATAAAGGCACTTAAAGCTAACCCTTGTTTTTTCATTTTTTCACCCGCCTTGTCCTATTCTATACAGTATATGTGGACAACACTTCTTCCTATGCTATAAGTTGTAACTTCCTTCCACTTATAGCCATACACTACTATAGATACATTTTTTAGGAAAAGGAGCATTATGACAAGTACAGGTATGTCCGAGAATTCTACCCCCTTCTTAGCTGCTGGTGGTCATTACAATCCTACAAATCAACCTAGTGGTAATTCTGGTGCTAGACTTGGATGTGGTAATATTTATGCCTATGCAGTACCTATTTTAGAAACTTATATGAAATAAAACTTATTATTATCCACACCCTTATGTCTAATAGCATCAAAAAACCTTATTTCATCCACACTTTCCACAGCCACTCTAAGGATAAATCTTAAGACTGTTGAATAGTTAGGAGGGCTTTCGTCTTTTCTTTTGCAATAACATAGTGTTCTATCCTTGCATCAAAAGGTAGAAAGTCCCCTTCTTTTAGTGTAACACTTTGCCCATTCACAAAGTGAACTTGTACTTCTCCACAGATGACTTGTACAGTAGCAAGTCCCTTATAAGTATGCTGTGGGATAGCTGACTCTTCTTCAAATACAAAATAAATGGCTTTAAAGCTTTCATTTTCAGTTAATGTCACTTTCTCTCTTAATTCATGTACATTAATTGCTTTCATTCTGTATACCTTCCTATTTTAGCATTTGTCACTGTGCTATTTTGGCTATCCCTGCCTATTTTTATACCACTACTTTTTGATGGCATAGATATGTCTTTGAAGCTCTTCATATTTCATACCGCTGTCTTGTAAAAATCCTTCTACCCATGCTTGCCTAAAGACATAGAAATAAATAATATCCCCACCTACTTGCTTCCAGTACTTTTGATGAATACACTTCGTTCTTTTCCAAACAACTTCATCTACAGTGGATACTATTATTTCATTAACATCGTCACAGGGCATCCCCTCTAATAGGCAGTCATAAATCCTTTTGTAAAGTTCTCGTGCATCCATAGGCTTGTCTTGGGCCTTACAAATATGCATGCTTTTTGCTGTGTTTAAGCCATTTTCTCTAAAAATTGCCTGAGTTTCTTCCATAGTAATGTATTTATCATCTAGTAAAAGTGTAAAAATATAAGCTAAGCGGTATTCAACACTGTCTAGTTTTTCTTGTAACCACCTATGAATATCCTTACCCTGTACGCAGGTCTCTAATTTTCCTTCTGCTGGTTTGCCATAAAGCTTATGACTTTCTATTCTTAACTCTATTACCTCTGCTCTTTTTTCATTCCCCCACCTTAAAAGCTCCTCAATAAGCTGTTCTTGTAATTGTATTTTATGATATAGCCAATAATGAATTGGCCCTAACGTCTCACGCATATATGTCTCCTTTTAAAATCCATTCTAGCTAAAGCTATTAAAAATTAGTATGAGCATTTTTTTATAAGAGCATGTATCGTCTTAAACTCTTTTCAAATCGTTCATTATCTTCCTTGCTTCTTTTCTTAGGCCCTTTTGTTTTATTCCCCGCCTCCCTTGTAATCTTTGCAACATGTCTCCTAAAAAGTAATTCATCAATATTCTCTGGTGTATAGATCAATCCATTTTGGTTAATAGCATATGCCTTTTTAGCTAAAATCATTGTAGCAAGTCCATAATCTTGAGTCACTACAACATCTCCTGCTTCTACTTTATTAGCAATCACAAAATCTACTGCGTCTAACCCCTTTTGAATCAGTACTGTCTTTGCCCCTTCTCTTTCAATCAAGTGCGCTGTGTCACAAAAGATTATCGTTTCTATCTGAAAGGCTTGCCCAATTTTAATAGTTAAATCTATTACAGGACATCCATCTCCATCTATTAATATTTTCATCCCTCTCTCCCTCTATATCATTATCGTCCTATTTTTATTCATCTATAGTGCCATTCTCTAACTTCTAATTACAACCTACTTCTTAGTATATATCTTCTCATCGCACTTTGTCTCCCTTAATACCAAAGATCTCTTAAGTTTTTATTTATAAGAGGACAGCTGTCTACCCACTCTTTACTATACACACAAAGTCTATAAAACTAAAAATTTCAAGTTAGCTTCATAGACCTTATATTATTTAATAATTCAATATTCATTTTATAAGTGATTATAAAACATAACTTTCTTCTGTAAACAGTTTTCTAATCTCTTCCAAATCTTCTGTTTTTCCAAGTCCTAGCATGAGCTTAATACGTGCTTTAGGTCCTCTCATCTCTCCACCCATGATCGCACCTAAATCTGAGAGTTCCTTACCACCACCTTCATAGCCATAAGACTCAAATACACGCCCTGAACTACATCTTGAAACAATGACAACTGCTACATTTTTGGAAAGTGCATACTTCACACCTTCTAACATTTTCAATGGTAAGTTTCCTCTTCCCATCGCCTCTATAATAATCCCCTTAGCTTCTCCATCTACAGCAAGTCTAATGAAACGGTCATCCATATCTAGCACTGCTTTGATAAGGTCTACACGTCGTTCAATATGATCTGTATCAATATGTTGTCTAAAGGCAATATCACGATACACAATCAGATCATTTGTATCAATAATACCAAGTGGCCCATAAGGTGATTGGAACGTATTAAGGGATAGCGTATTCGTTTTAGTCACCTCAGAAGCAATATTTACTTCGTTATTAAGGACTACGAGTACTCCTTTATCAATAGCTTTTGGAGAAATGGCTGTACATACTGCCGCTGCCAAGTTACTAGATCCATCATATCCAAGTTCTGAGCTATTGCGCATTGCACCCACAACTACTACTGGTTTGTGATGTCTAATAGTTAAGTCTAAAAAATAAGCTGTTTCTTCTAATGTATCTGTTCCATGGGTTACAATAACCCCTGTAACATCTTGTCTATCTAATGTCTTTTTGATAAGATTCTTAAGCTCTAAAAGCTTACTTAATGTCATATGTGGTCCTGGAATTTCACAGAAGTTAACTACTTCTATATCTGCTATCTTGTCTATGTTAGATACCATAGATAGGATTTGTTCTCCTGATAAGGTAGGAATAGCTGCTCCAATGTTATCATCTACTGTCATTGAAATGGTCCCACCCGTAAAAATAATACATACTTTTGGCTTATGCATATCATCACCTCTTGTTGTTTTTACTTGTTTCAATCATATCTATAATTCAGAGTAATTTCAAGGATTTTATCACCGTCCCCTTTTTGCCGCATAGACTATATTAACAGACTTTTTGTGATATTTTTCGCCAAGGAGGTGCACCTATGTCTCTTCAATTACCCTTAATTTTTATTCCTGGTCTTTTTGGCTCCCTAGGAGCAGAAATCATCCCCCATACAGGCACCTGGCATTTTGGTCCAAGTCACTATACTGGGGTACGATTCATTAAAGAAATGGAACGTCATGGCTACATTCTTAATCAAAACCTATTCATTATGTTTTATGACTGGCGTCAAAGTGCTAGTGACCTATCTCGTTTTGTACTTTCTCCTCTTATTCATAAAGCTATGAAACTCAATCATACGAAGAAAGTAAACCTCATTTGTCATGGCACCGGTGGCCTTATTGCCCGTTACTATGCTCAATCTGGCTTTTATGATTATAGTGTGAATCAACTACTCTTAGTTGGTACACCCAACGCAGGTTTTGCAGCACCTTTTAGTTACTTAAGTGGAGGCGTATTTCCTTATCCTTGTATTGATGAACCTGACTTTATCTCCTTAAATCTCAACCTTTTTCTCCAGTTCTTAGCTCCCTCACAGTTTCCTGCACTTTCAGAATTTCTCCCCTCTAAAAGCTACGGTGACTACCTCGTCTATAGTCGCAACCAAGTCACTTATTCTATTCCTTATGACACCATGCATTTTCAAAATACCTTTTTAGATAGTCTCAATAACTTCGCCTACTTAATTCCAGACAGAGGTATTCATACTGTTCTTATTGGTGGCCGTGGTTTCCAAACTTCAGACCTTTTAGAGATTTTCCCTGCATGTTCTTTAAACAAGTGGGCAGATGGGAAAGTAATGGGTGGATTATCAACCCTTGAGGGGGATAGCTGTACACCTCTTAAGAGCGTTTTTGCACTAGAAGGTCAACAGTATCTATTTAATGTAGATTATGGTGAATTACTCCTTCAAACAGCTAATTTACTTCCTTCTATTTTATAAGAAGGAAGTAAATTAGCTGTGATTATCTGGCTCCCAAAAGTTAGCTACTTGCTCCTCTACATAGCGTAAGGTTGTACACCTTCTATCACTATACTCTCCTGGCATCTCGTAGAGACATCTGTTGCCAGCAACTTCAAAATTAAGTCTCCATCTGTCTGGTCTGCATAGTTATCTTTATATTTACTTTTTATTTAAATTAGCGAAGAGGTCTGCAAATGCAAAGTTACCCTCATCTTCTTTTTGTTGCTGCTTCATGTATTTTTGTACAGACTTCTTGTCACCTTTGCCTTGTTTGTCCTTAAAGCGATTATTGAAGGTACTTGCCTTCTCTCTAAATGTACAAGTCGTACATACATAAATCTGTCCATCCCCTTGTCCACGCAGTTCTAGTCTTTTGTGGCACTCTGGACAACGGGCATTGGTAAACTTACTTACATTTTCTCTATAGCCACATGCTCTATCTTGGCATACATACATCTTGCCGTGTTTCCCTTTAACTTCAAGGAGATTCTTACCACAGTCTGGACAGCGTTTGCCAACCACATTATCATGCTTAAATTGATCTGTACTTTCTTTTACAGTGTCTACTAACTCACTGCTGTACTTACGCATGCGGGCAATAAAGTCTTTAGGGTTTTGCTTGCCTTTACTAATAAGCTCTAGCTCACGTTCCCATTTAGCAGTAAGGAGAGGGGTTTTTAGTTCTTCTGGTACAAGCTCAATAAGTTGCTTACCTTTTGAAGTTGGTACCACACTGTTGCCATTCTTTTCAACGTAGAACATATTATAAAGTTTCTCAATAATATCCGCACGGGTTGCAACAGTTCCTATTCCACCTGTTTCCCCTAATGTCTTAGCAGCCTCTTTGCTTACCTTCACATATTTATGTGGGCTTTCCATAGCAGATAGAAGGGTTGCTTCTGTAAAACGTGCTGGTGGCTTAGTTTGAAGTTTATTGCACTCCACATTGACTACCTTTAAGCTGTCTCCTACTTTTACTTCAGGTAAGCTCACTTCACCATTTTCAGTTTCTTCACTATCCTCTTCGCCTTTGTCGTATACCATTTTGAAGCCTTGATTAATCATAACTTTTCCTTTAGCCACAAAAGTCTCTTCACCTGATTTTGCCTCAATGGTTGTTTGCTTATACTCATAAGGTGGAAGCATTACACTTAAGAAACGCTTAACAACTAACTCATAAATTTTGCGCTCATCGTTACTTAGCTTAGCAATCATGACACTTTCTTCCGTTGGAATAATCGCATGGTGGTCAGATACTTTTGTATTGTCTACAAAGTGCTTGCCAGCTTTAATTCCATTCTTTAAGATTGCTTGCACAGCTGGTCTAAAGTTCCCTACATTGACAGCTTGTAAGCGATCCTTAAGTGTTGATACTATGTCCTGGGAAATATAGCGTGAATCCGTTCTTGGATACGTAAGAATCTTATAGTTTTCATAGAGTCTTTGCATCACATTTAATGTTTCTTTTGGGCTCATGCCATATAGTCTGTTGGCATCACGTTGAAGTTCTGTTAGATCATATAACCCTGGTGCATAAGCTTTTTTATGGCTTTCATCCACCTTCACGACTTGAAGTGCTTTCCCTTCAAGTTGTACTTGAAGCTTCTTCGCCTCATCTTGATTCCAAATATTAGGTCCCTTAGTTCCTTGCCACATTAAACTAAAGTTAGGCACCTTCACCTTGATGTTGAAGTAGTCTTCAGCTTTGAAGTTTTTAATCTCTTCTTCTCTTGTTACAATCATTGCAAGCGTAGCTGACTGCACACGCCCTGCCGAAAGCTGTGCATTGTACTTACAAGTAAGCGCTCTGGTCACATTAAGTCCCACTAACCAGTCTCCCTCTGCACGGCATACTGCTGCTTCAAAGAGATTTTCATAATCTTTGGCTGGCTTTAAACTTTTGAATCCTTCTAATATAGCTTTGTCTGTAACAGATGAAATCCAAAGACGCTTCATAGGCTTATTTACTTTAGCTTTTTCAATAATCCATCTTGCTACAAGCTCACCTTCACGCCCGGCATCAGTGGCAATGATAATCTCTGTTACGTCTTTGCGAAGCATTTGCTCTTTCACACTACTAAACTGTTTGCCGCCTCCTTTAAGTACAACTAGCTTCATTTGTTTTGGAAGCATAGGAAGACTTTCCATACTCCATGTTTTATATCTATCGTCATAGGCCTCTGGGTCTGCAAGACCTACAAGGTGCCCAAGCGCCCAAGTCACGATGTAGTCGTTGCCTTCTAAATATCCATTACCTTTTTTTGTACATTTTAAAACACGTGCTATGTCACGTGCAACACTTGGCTTTTCTGCTAAAACAAGTTTTTTTGCCATTTTCAGTTTTTCTCCTTTTCATGATCTCTTGTTCTATCATACCATATATGATAAGCCCTTTAAAAGGATGCTGCCAAACAGCACTCTTCTTTTAATTTTTTAATTTTTTAATTTTTTTAACTGAGTTGTGACGAATTTTTATTTTTTCAGCGTATAACGTTATATAAGGATAAAGCTTTCTATCCATTCTAGATAAATGGAATACCTTATCCTTCTACTAAGAAAACTTTGAAGCCTGTAGGTCTCCTCCCCGTGCTTACTTGTAACTTAGCTTTTCTTAGGTCTCATTGTACTCGGGAGTGGCAACCTTGTACAATGGGTGTACCATCTTTTAAGTTTTATCCTTTCTATGCCGCACTTAATCTCATATTGAAAGCTATCGCCTAACAGCTATACCAGCGGTAAGCCCTACGTACTGCAGATGTTCAGCACCTCGCCGTGATATATGTACATAAACATCCCTTTCACCTACAGGTCTATGACCATGCTCCAGTAGCTAGGTAACTCCTTATGGCTACACTTATAGGCTAACCTTTTTCTAAGATGTTAATTGCAGTTTAGTGGATAGACTTAAACACTTGCCACAAAACAATAAGCCGACTTAAAGTCTACCTATGTTTCATACGGGGAGGAGGTGACTTTAGGTCGGCTTATTATGTCTTTTATTTTTCTAATTCCATATAATACTCATAACGAGAAGCTACATACTGACCCTCTGTGTATTCAAAAACTTCCCCATGTTGATCATATCCTATTCTTTTTAAAATCAGCATAGGGCCTTTTTTATTGCAATTTAATTCTTCTGCTAGCACCTCATCTGCTAACCCTGCTGTAATACGTTGTGTAATTTTTGAAATTTCTACTTGATGGTGATTTCTCAAATAATCATACAGTGAATCGTAGTAATGACTAGCTTGAAGTTCTAGGTCAATATGACATTTAATATAAGTCTTAAATCTAACCACAGGGATATCGTTAATACATCTTACACGTATAATTTCATAGACCGGCATGCCTTTATCTATTTTAAGTGCGCGTGCGCAAGTTTCATCTGCTTTTACCAAGCTTATGGTTGCACTTTTAGTAGTAGGTATAATACCTTTGGCTTTCATTTCATCTGTAAATCCTTCAATTTTAAGAAGTGGCTCAGATTGTTTATATTTTAAGACGATTGTTCCTTTCCCTTTGATACGCTCTACGTAACCTTTTTGCTCTAGCTCACCAATAGCAGCTCTTACTGTAATACGGCTTATACCATACTTTTCTTCATAATCTATTTCCCTTGGGAGTAGTTCTCCTTGCTTGTAGACGCCTTGTTGAATCTCTTCTTCTATAATCGACATTAGCTGCTCTTTAAGGGTAGGGGCGCCTTTACCTCTTTTTAGCATATATACCTCCTACTTTCTATCTATATATTTTAGACAATCTTAATTTCATATTCATTAGGCCCTGCCTCATTGAGCTACACCCTTTTGTAATAGGCTAGGCATAGAATATCCTAGCCTATTACAAAAGGGGACTGCTTTATAACAGCCCCTTTGGGTAAACTTTTATCTTACAAATGCTTTAATTGTAGCAATCTTTTTACCTTCTGAAGCACCGTAAGGTCTAATCGTATACGCTTTTACAGCTTCCGGAATAATGAAAGTCTCTGCATAGTGTACCACAAATGGTTCAAATGTGCCTGTTGGACTTTCTACAATAGCACCTTCACCTTCTACTAAATTTAACACATTTACGCTGTTATGTGTAGTGTGAAGTACTTTTTCACTGAACCAGTGTCTTCTTGTTTCAATAAATTCGCGTTCATCAAGACCTGTTCTTTCTTCTACGTAGCCTTGGCCTTCTTCAACAACTTGTACAGGGCTTACTAAGTTCTCTTCTACCCATTTTGTTGTACGATCCCAAGCAATAACCTTTTCACCATGTTCAATGTGAATTGGACGTGGCAATCCATCTAAACCTAGTCTATCCCAATCCCAAAGTTTGAAAGTAAAGATGTAAGGCGTTGCACTGATTTCAAGTACCATTGTGTCACTACCTGAACAGTGAATAGTTCCTGCTGGAATAAGGAAGTGATCATGTTTATGTGCTTTGAAAGTATTGACATACTTCTCGGCATCAAAGCTTTTTTCTCCTCTTTGCGCAGCGTAGAGGTCCTTCATCATAGCTTGTTTATCTATATCTTCTTTAAGACCCAAGTATACATCTGAGCCTTCTTTACAGTCTAAGATGTAGTAACTTTCATCTTGTGTATAGTGCATTCCGAAAGTTTGTTGAATGTATTCTGTAAGTGGATGTACTTGAAGGGATAAGTTTTGCCCCCCCATAGTATCTAAGAAGTCAAAGCGAATAGGGAATTCTTTGCCAAAGCGTGCATGCACACGTGTACCTAAAAGTTCTACTGGTTGATAGAATACAACATCAATAGAAGGCACTTCTACACGAATATCACCAAAACGTAAGTAAAGGCTATTTTCCTCTGGTACACCATCAAAGCTCCAAGCAAAGTTTTCACGGTCTTTATCTAGGCCACATACATCTTTCATCCATTGTCCACCCCATACACCTGGGTCAAAATAAGGTACAACTCTAAATGGACGTGCTGCTGTTTGCTTAAGTCCTTCAAAGAAGGCTTCTGCTGTAATGAGTTTCGGCTCATTGGCAACATTTGTATCTAACACGTAGTTAAAGTCTTGGAAATGATTCATCTTGTGTCTATCTGCCATACGCCATTCTATGAAGAAACCTCTTTTGTACTTTGTTAAAATAGGTGCATCCCCGTTAGACACATTCCAGTTACTCATGCCTTTGCGGTAACGAAGTTGAATCTCCCATCTTGCAAGATCAGCATAAACATATACATTACCAGTTGTAATAAGACCTGCTCCTACACCAATAACAAGAATATTTCCTGTAGCTTGTTCTATCATCTGTCTTACCGCTTCTACCTTTTCAGCTACAAAAATATCTTTAAAGTTCTTAGTTGTAAGGACACCAAAGACACGGTCCTCAGTTAAGTACTCATTAATTGCTTGCGTAAGTGCTTCCTCTTGAAGGGCGCATGCATCCGTATACACTACTGTATCAAATGCAAGACTTTCAAGTCCCTTTACTACTTCTGCAACATCAACACCTGGGTAGCAGTCTATTACTACTACATTTTTTGTGCCCTCTTTTAAGTCTTTTTTAATCACTTCTGCTGTAGCAGTATAGCCTGCTACAGCATGATGATCATAACCTTTTACGTTTACTTCTGGATGTTTATCATATCTCGCCATGTTTTAGTCCTCTCCTAATCGCTTTACCCTGAGTTACATACTTAGTTTGTCATAAATGTTACAACACCAAAGTCTTCATCTTTCATTGCTTTGAAGCTTTCTTGTGGGGATACTTTTTCAACCATATTTAAGCTATAACAAAATTCTGTAATACCTGATAAGTCCATTTTAAAATTCGTTTCCCATATGTTATTCATAATCCATGAATATACATCACGGTGGTTATTTTCTTCTTTATGATTACAAAGTACAACTGGATGATGTGTGAGTTCACCCATATAAATCATCGGTGCATCTTTTGTTTGAATTAAAATATTATTTGTTGGTGTTTCGTATACTAAACCATTGTCAATGAGGTAGTACTCCATACATGTTCCTGGAAGTTGGTCAATACCTGGTCTAAAGCATACATCACTCTTATCTACATACAGTGTACTTTGTGGTAAACTTAGTGTAAGTGGTAATAAAATGTTTTCGATATTCTCTGAAAGTGTTTTTGCGATCTTGTATTTGAATTCGATTTTTGGAAGGTTGTTATACATTCTAATGACTACTGAACTGAAGTATGTCCCTTCTAATTTGTAAATCAATTCGATTGTTTTAAATACTGGACCATTATCGATGATTTTAAGGTCATTAAGTATGGCAATGTATTTTTGTGCATGAAGTCCTCTAATATTTCTTCCTAAAAGACGTCTTTCTTCATAGATATCTGTACGAATTTCTGTATTTTCATAGATTGGTGTGAAGAAGCATGCATCCCCCTCTTTAAGCATCTCTACATTGTCTACTTTGTTATAGAAGGAAGTTACACCTTTCCCTACTTCATAACCAATTCTAAAGAAGTTATTTTCAATACCATAAGGTAATGTGTAAGTCACGGCGTCATAGTTATTCACAATATCTTTTACGCGTTCCGAGCCCATGTAAGCAACACGTGTATTATTTTTTACTACTACTGGCAACTTTTCAATAAATGTATATGTTTTTTCTTCATGTGCCTCAAAGTGGTCTACAAAAGTAATAAGAACGCCTCTTGGATGCGCGGAAGTTTGTGTTTCCATCACTTGACCTGTTGCATCAGCTGTTACTTCTACACCATCGTATTTCCATACTTCAATATAGAACTCTACAACTTTTTTACACGCTCTATCAGATGTATTGACTGCTTTGATTTTGCCATCACGGTCGTAGTATCTTAATTGATCACCTTTGCTATGAAGAATACGGTTTAAGTTCTTCGCTGTGGCTTCATGTGCTTTAGAAGCGTAACTATTTTTACGAATATCTAGGTTTTGTACCATTGTATCGTATGGATTTGTAATAGTTGAAGAGTGGCCCCATGTATGTTCTGCATAGACAAGTAAGTTATCTTCTGCATCTTTAACAAAGTCTTCTCTCATGACTTTATGTTCTGGGTCAAGACGTTCACAAAGGTGGTACATTCTTTGAGCTTCTTTGTAATGTTTGACTGGATATGGTGTACTACCAACGCCATGTGCCCACCAGTCTGTTAAGTCACCTTGGTAAGTTGGGATATCTCCAAGTTTATCTTTAATGCCCTCATAAAGTTGTGCAACTGTTACCATCTCAACTTCTACTTCTGTACCATAGCTTGCATTGAATGCTTCAATAAGGTCAAGAATGTCCATGTTTGGAGGTGCATTATCACTGAATACGCCCGATACACTTGTTACCACGAAGTCGTAACTATAACCATTATCTACACATTCTTTTAAGTAATCATATAAATTGTCTTTGAAAGATTCCACTGGTGTTTTTGGTTTTTCTTGACCAAAGTAGTTTTCTGTCATGAAGTTGGCATGTTTATTTGGTACAAGGCCTAATGCATTACCTAAGTTGTAATGCTCCCCACTCCATACAAGGAGTTTTTTACCTGCATGATTTTCCCAGAAATATGGCTTTTGATTTTGATAAAGTGGGTACATACCATGGTGACAGTGAATGTTAGTAAAAAGAAATTCAATCCCATTATCTAAGAATGCATCTAAACTCCCTAAAGAGATCCCATTTACATCTGCATTCATAGCTACTTTTACAGGAATGTCATATTGTTTGAAGTAATCTACCATTGCTTTTGTGCGATTGTGAAGCACTTGTTTGTCTACTAAGTCTGTAAAGTTAAGGTAACTTGCAGAAAGACCCATACCACCTTGTTTCACTTGTTCAATAAAAACACATCTTTCTTCTTCAGTCGCTTCTTCTAAGAATTTCTCTACACAGTAGTAAGTTTCACAGTTCCATTTGAATGCTGGTCTTTCGGCTGTCATTTCTGTAGCTGATTTGATGTAATCCATATGATTGTACATGATTTTTTCTTGTAAATCTGTATAACCAATATCTGTATGAGAGTGGTGAATAACGTAAATTTTCCATTTGCGATCTAACATATTATGGCCTCCTAAGTGGTTCTTCCTTTTATGTATTCTATAAACTATTTTTCTTAATTTGATACTATCATATGTTATAAACTATTTCAATATGTTATAATATATTTTATTTATGTTATAACATATTATCTTTTTACTTGGAAAGGATTTTACTATGAACGGATTTATTGCACTAGATGTAGGCGGTACTTCTATCAAATCTGGTATTATTTCAGATAGCGGTCAACTACTTAGCCCTAAAATTTCTCATTATCCTTCTCATTCTCTTGAAGATTTGGGAACTCTTTTAAATCATTTTACGTCTATTATTATAGATGAGTTAAAAAATGTATCTTCTTCAATAACTATACAAGGTATAGGTATGGCATTTCCTGGTCCTTTTGACTACAAAAATGGCATTTCTCTTATGCAAAATATTAATAAGTATGATGCACTCTACGGCATAGATTTACATCATGTACTTAAAGTAAAACTTGATAGTTGTGAAGCTTTCAAAGCACAGGCTGCTCCCCATTACAGTATTCGCTTTGAAAACGATGCAAGCCTCTACGCACTAGGTGAGACTGTACAAGATGAAAGCCTTATGACCGGCAAAGTACTTTGTCTTTGTATCGGCACAGGTCTTGGCTCCGCCTTTTTAGAAGATGGCAAGCTCATTACGTCTAGACAAGATGTGCCACCTAATGGTTGGGTTTATGATACACCCTTTTTAGGAAGTATCATTGACAACCATATATCAGCACGTGGTATTCTTAAGCTTCATGAACAACTTCATGGCATTTCTATGCCTGATGTTAAGTCCATAGCCGATCTTGCTTTACAAGGTGATTTGTACGCTCTTACCACTTTTAAATACTTTGGTAAGCATTTCGGTGAGGCCATTTCAAGTTTCTTGAAGACTTTTGAACCTCATACATTAGTCATTGGTGGACAAATTGCCAAAAGTTATACTTTGTTTGAGTCTGGGTTACAAGCTTCTTTAGCGACATGTCCCCCATCTGTTCATATAGAATTAAGTCCAGACTCCTCCCTAAGTACACTTATTGGCGTTAAACAGCTATTTCTAGACTAACTTAACAAGACTGCATTTATTTACACTTAAAAAGGAGAATCAGTAGGCACTAGCACCCTACGGATTCTCCTTTTTAATAATGTCTCCTATATTTCTTATCAAGCTTATTTTGTTAGTTTATCTATAATACCTAATACTTCTTCT
>NZ_JAVVQU010000016.1:32627-56017 GCF_036655075.1 Niameybacter sp.
TATTTCTTATCAAGCTTATTTTGTTAGTTTATCTATAATACCTAATACTTCTTCTATCTTTTGTGACTTATTGTCTTCTACTGCTTCTACAACACAGTGTTCTAGGTGAGCTTTAAGTACTTCTCTATTTGCCTTTTTTAGAAGGGCCTCTACTGCTAGTAATTGATTAGAAACATCCATACAATAGCGATCCTCTTCTATCATCTTTAAAACCCCTTCAATTTGCCCTTTTGCCGTTTTGAGGTATCTACCTACCTTATCTTTATCTGCTTTCATAGGAACCCCTCTATCCTTATTGATTTCTAGTTAATTCTTACTACGTCATACCCAGCTTTTTCAACTGCTTGCTTAAGCTCTAAGTCACTTACTTCTTTTGAAAGTTGTACCGTTGCTGTCTTTGCTTCTAAGTCTACAGTTGCACTTACACCTTCAAGTGCATTTAATGCTTTTTCTACTCTTCCTGAACAATGTCCACAGCTCATACCTTCAATAACTATATGTTTTGTCATCTCTTTATTCTCCTCTTCTTGTGGTTGATTTATAACTTGTGTGGCAACTATTTGATGCACTCCACTATGATCTTGTTTATGACCTATTTCACTTACTTGATTTTGTAATCCATGGGCTTTAGGTTTGAAAAACTTTAATCTTAAAGCATTACTTACAACAGTAACAGAACTTAAACTCATTGCTGCTGCCGCAAACATAGGATTAAGTTTCCACCCTAATAAAGTATAGAATACACCCGCTGCTAATGGAATCCCTACAACATTATAGAAGAATGCCCAGAATAAGTTTTGCTTAATATTTTTAATGGTTGCACGGCTTAAGGCAACTGCAGATACTGCATCTAGTAAGTCACTCTTAATAAGGACTACATCTGCAGACTCAATAGCTACATCTGTTCCTGCTCCAATCGCTACACCTACATCTGCTCTTGCTAGTGCTGGTGCATCATTGATGCCATCTCCAACCATGGCCACCACGTGACCTGCTTCTTGTAATTTGCGGACTTCTTGTTCTTTATCTTGTGGAAGCACTTCTGCAATAACTTTTGTAAGCCCCAGTTGCTTTTGAATCGCTTCAGCTGTTCTTTTATTATCACCTGTTAGCATGATAACTTCAATACCCATTTGTTCCATTTCAGAAATGGCGAGCGCACTTGTTGGCTTCACAGTATCTGCAACTGCAATAACTCCAAGAAGCCCTTTTTCATCTGCAAAGTAGAGTGGCGTCTTACCTTGCTGTGCCAAATCAATAGCTTGTTGTTCGAAGGCTTCAATATCAATACCTTGTGCTTGCATAAGTTTAGCATTCCCTATATATAACTTTGTATGCTCGACTACTACTTCTAAACCTTGTCCTACTAAAGCTTGAAACTGACTAACTGCTTTTAATGTTAAATTTCTTTTTTCAGCTTCTTGTACAATAGCCTCTGCAAGAGGATGCTCAGACTGTTTTTCGGCCGAAGCCGCCATCACTAGAAAAGCTTCTTCTTCAAGTCCTGGTCTTGTAATAATATCCGTTACACGAGGTTTACCTTCTGTAATTGTACCTGTTTTATCAAGTACAATACGATCTACCTTATGGAGAGTTTCTAATGCTTCTGCAGACTTAATCAATATACCGTGCTCTGCACCCTTTCCCGTAGCAACCATAATCGCTGTAGGTGTCGCAAGTCCTAGAGCACATGGGCAAGAAATAACGAGCACAGATATACCAATAGATAACGCAAATTCAAAAGGTGCACCAACTATCAACCATGCTAAAGTAGCTATAATGGCTATAACAATAACAACAGGTACAAAGACACTACTAATTTGGTCCGCTAACTTAGCAATAGGTGCCTTAGACCCACTGGCATCTTCCACAAGCTTAATAATTTGAGAAAGCGTTGTATCTCCTCCTACGTGTACCGCTTCAAAGATGAAAGTCCCTGTTTTGTTTAAGCTCGCCCCAATAACTTTGTCGCCTACCTTTTTCTCTACTGGAAGACTTTCTCCTGTAAGCATTGCCTCATCTACAGAAGACTTTCCTTCTATAATCACACCATCTACAGGTATACTTTGCCCTGGTCTTACACGTATTGGGTCACCCACTACAACTTCTTCTATAGGTATTTCTACTTCTTCACCATCCCGTATAACAAGCGCTGTCTTTGGCGCTAAGTCCATCAACTTTTTAATTGCTTCAGATGTCTTGCCTTTAGCACGTGTCTCAAGGAATTTGCCGAGTGTAATTAACGCAAGTATGACAGCCGCAGACTCAAAGTATAAATCCATGGAGTAGTGTTTAACCATTTCTAAGTCTCCATGACCTAGGCCATAACTCATCTTATAAATTGCATAAACACCGTAAATCAATGCAGCTAAAGAACCTATAGCAATCAGTGTATCCATATTAGATGCACGCTTAGCAAATGCTCTAAATCCAACTTTATAGTACTTGCTATTGACCATGACTACTGGCAATGCAAGTAAAAATTGTGTAAATGCAAAGCTTAAAGCATTCTCTACCCCATGGAAGCTCTCTAAGAATGGCCATCCCATCATATGTCCCATTGAAATATAGAACAGCGGTACTGCAAAGATAAAGGAAATGATTAATCGCCTCTTCATCTCCTTAATTTCTGCTTGAACAGGGTCCACTTGATTGGTGGCAGAACTATTTGTTTGCTTACTCTCTCCTTCTATCGCTGCATCATAACCACCACTTTGGACTGCCTTGATGATTTGTACTATATCTACCTTATCGGCATCATAGGCTACTTGCATGGTATTGTTAAAGAGATTTACATTTACTTTATCAATACCTCCAAGCTTGCCTACACTCTTTTCAACATGTGCTACACACGCTGAACAAGTCATACCGCTTATTTTAAATTTTTGTTCTTTCATTTCTCCACCTACCCTCCCCCTATAGGGGGGTTATTTTAAGATTAGTCTAATCCGTTCTACATAATCTGTCAAGCGCTTTTATCTATACCCACTAACCTGTTCTATACACGTTTTTATCCTTAGAAGATTTATTTTGTCCGTCAAAAGATAAGTTCATACCCATTCTAAAGTAATGATGACAGTGAAATTCCTTACACATAAAAATAACTTTTATTCCATTAATGAAAAGGCATAAACCCTAAATAAAAAAGGGACACGTGCCATTCTGCGCGTGTCCCTTTTAAATGCTTTATTCTTATTTTTTATAACCGATTAATTCCTTAATCACTTCACCTGCTATAATAAGTCCTGATACAGATGGTACAAAGGCAACCGATGCAGGTATTTGTCTTCTTGTCCATGTACCTGGTGTTGGTGCTTCACCTGTTGGTTCTGGTTGAGTTGGGGTAAGGGCTGGTTCCTTAGAGTATACAACCTTTAATTTCTTTACTCTACGCTTTTTAAGTTCATGACGCATAACTTTTGCTAATGGACACACACTGGTCTTATAGATATCCGTGACTTCTAGTTGTGTTGGGTCAAGCTTATTTGCTGCCCCCATTGCACTAATAATAGGAATATCCTTTTCTTTGCATCTTACAATAAGGTCAATTTTAGAAGTTACCATATCAATAGCATCTACCACATAGTCATATTCAGTACTCAGTAAGCTTTCTGCTGTTTCTGCATTATAGAGTTTTTCATGTGTGATGACATGAGCTTCTGGATTAATAAGCAAAATACGCTCTTTCATAGCTTCTACTTTTGCCTGTCCTACAGTAGTCGTATTGGCATGAATTTGTCTATTGATATTAGATACACAAATGGTATCACTATCAATAAGGACCAAGTTGCCTACACCTGTTCTTGCAAGTGCTTCAACTGTATAAGAACCTACTCCACCTATACCAAATACAGCTACTGTACTATTTTTTAAAGTTTCAAGTGCTTCTTTACCAAGTAGCATCTCTGTTCTTTGGAAAGCATGTAACATACTTTATATCTCCTTTATTTTAACCGATCTAAGGTTTCTATTTAACTTGATTAAGTCCTTTCTTATTATAACAAGAAGTCCCTTTCCACACTAGGTCGCTTCTAAAATTTATTAGGCATACCTAAAGCTCTCATTTTTATACATATTTATGCAAATTAATTATTGCATTTTTATTAGCTTTATTTTATAATATTACAGTGTAAAACTTAACATAATTTAATTTATAAAGGGGAAATAACTTTGAAATCATATAAGACTAGTTCTATTATAAAATTTATTGTCCCATCACTTATTGGGATTTTCTTATTTATGATTCCTTTTTCTGTAGATGGAGGCATTACTATCCCTGTTGCTATTTTATCTAAGTGGCTTCAAGGACAACTTAACACTTTACTACCAGCCATTTTACTTGGTATTACACTTATTACAGGTATTGGTACACTTGTTACAAAATGTATAAAACCTGCATTTATTATGGACAACAAGTTTTTAAATACACTTTTTAATGTCACACCTATCTGGGTAGCTATTCGTCTTTTAAGTGTTGTATTTTTAACTTGTGCAGTATTCCAAGTAGGACCAGAAATGATCTATGGAGAATTAACTGGTGGGCTTATCTTAGCTGACCTTCTTCCTATTCTCTTTACAATTTTCCTTTTTGCAGGTCTTTTCCTTCCACTTTTACTTAACTTTGGGTTACTTGAATTTGTAGGTTCTTTACTTGTAAAAGTTATGCGTCCAGTTTTTAAATTACCAGGACGTTCAGCTATTGACTGTATGGCTTCTTGGCTTGGTGATGGTACAATCGGTGTACTTCTTACAAGCAAACAATATGAAGAAGGCTTTTATACAGAAAGAGAAGCATGTGTAATCGGAACCACATTCTCTCTTGTATCCATTACTTTTACACTTGTTATTGCAGAAACAGTAGGGCTTAGCCATATGTTTATTCCATTCTACTTAACAGTAACCCTTGCAAGTATTGTAGCTGCAATCATCGTTCCTAAATTTGGGCCTTTAGCTAAGAAAAAGGATCGTCTCATCGATGGGACTACACCAAATCTTACAGAATCCCTTCCTAAGGGGCATAATGCTTTTTCTTTCGGATTCAAAAATGCTATTGAGAAAGCAGAACACCAAAGCATCACAACTTGTATTTTAAAAGATGGTGTTAAAAATGTAATTGATATGTGGTTTGCTGTTATTCCTATCGTAATGGGTGTTGGAACCATTGCCCTTATTATTGCAGAATACACACCATTCTTTAAAATTATTGGCTTACCATTCTACCCAATACTTGCAGTTTTAGGCGTTCCAGAGGCTATGGCTGCATCAAGTACACTAATGGCTGGTTTTGCAGATATGCTTTTACCTTCTATCTTAGCTTCTGAAATTTCTTCTGATATGACTCGTTTTGTAGTAGCGTGTACTTCTGTATCACAACTTATCTACTTATCAGAAGTTGGGGCACTTTTACTTGGTTCTAAAATCCCAGTAAACTTAAAAGAGCTCTTCATTATCTTCATTCAAAGAACTTTAGTGACACTTCCAATTATTGCACTAATTGCTCACTTATTGTTCTAAAGTATAAAAGAGGTAGCATCTATACTATATAGATGCTACCTCTTTTATGTGATTACGCCATGATTATTTCATTTTTTTAGTATTATTTAACTTAATTAGTATACTTCTCTTATCCAATTTAACTATTGAATCCTTATTTTTCCTTACATTTTTAGTATATTAAAATTGTTAGTTTATATTTTCACAACTTGACATTTAGGGTATAATAATGGAAGATAGAGAAACTTAATAGTCTCTATTAGGCTTTCTCTAAATTAGAATATCCTATTTTACGGAGGTAATATCATGTTAGTTTCTGCAAAAGAAATGCTTAATAAAGCTCGCGCTGGTCAATACGCTGTAGGTCAATTCAACATCAATAACTTAGAATGGACAAAAGCAGTATTATTAACAGCACAAGAAAATAACTCACCAGTTATTTTAGGTGTATCTGAAGGTGCTGGTAAATACATGGGTGGTTACAAAACTATCGTTGGTATGGTAAACGGTTTAATCGAAGAATTAAACATTACTGTTCCAGTTGCTCTTCACTTAGACCACGGTAGCTACGAAGGTGCTAAAGCTGCTATGGCTGCTGGTTTCTCTTCAATCATGTTCGATGGTTCACACTACGCTATCGAAGAAAATATCGCTAAAACAACTGAACTTGTTGCATTAACAAGTGAAAAAGGTCTTTCATTAGAAGCTGAAGTTGGTTCAATCGGTGGAGAAGAAGATGGTGTTGTTGGTGCTGGTGAAATCGCTGATGCTAACGAATGTAAATCTATTGCTGATTTAGGTGTAACTATGCTTGCTGCTGGTATCGGTAACATTCATGGTCAATACCCAGCTAACTGGGCTGGTTTAGCTTTCGAAGCATTAGCAGACATTGCTAATGTTACAGGTGAAATGCCATTAGTATTACATGGTGGTACAGGTATTCCTGAAGATATGATTAAAAAAGCTATCGCTTTAGGTGTAGCTAAAATCAACGTTAACACAGAATGCCAATTATCATTTGCTGAAGCTACACGTAAATATATCGAAGCTGGTAAAGATTTAGAAGGTAAAGGATTCGACCCTCGTAAATTATTAGGACCAGGATTCGAAGCTATCAAAGCAACTGTTAAAGAAAAAATGGAATTATTCGGTTCAGTTAACCAAGCTTAATTCTTTCTTTTATAAAAATACCCTTGTAGAATATTCTACAAGGGTATTTTTTGCTTTAGTACTTACTTTAAGCTATTGAATTCTATCTATTATAAAGTCTTTGCTTCTTCTTCACCTTTAAGTACACGAAGTGCACCTTCTGCTAAAGCTAACATTTCTTCTTCACCCGGAATAACAATAACGTCACCAATAAAGTCTATGCGCTCTTTAAGTAAACGTATAAATTGTTTTGAGTACGCTACTCCACCAGTAATAACAATACCATCTATTTTTCCTTTAAGTACTGTTGCCATCGCACCTACATTTTTGCAAATTTGATATGCCATTGCTTCATAAAGCATTTTTGCTTCTTCATTACCTTGATCCATCATGTCTTGTACATCTCTTACATCACTTGTTCCAAGATACGCTGTAAGACCTGCACGTTGTGCAACAAATTCCTTGAATTCCTGTGCACTTTTATATTCACCAGAGAAGCATAAATCAATTATAGACTCTACAGGAACAGAACCTGCTCGAGTTGGTGCTAATGGGCCATCCCCATCAATTGCATTATTTACGTCTACAATAACACCTTGTTGATGTGCGCCTACACTAATCCCACCACCGATATGAACAACGATTAATTGCGCATCTTCATATCGTTTATTTAATTGTTTAGCTGCACGTCTTGCTACAGCTTTTTGATTAAGTGCATGGAATTTACTTTTTCTTTCCACACCAGGAATACCTGTTACTTTTGCAATGGGTGCCATTTCATCCACTGTTACTGGATCAGTAATATATGCAGGAATGTTAAGTTCTTTTGCCATATTGTAACCAATAATACCAGCTAAATTAGAAGCATGGATAACATCTGTAGAAAGTCTCTCAAATAGTGCTTCATTAATCGTATAAGTACCACTTGGAATAGGCCCAATTAGACCACCTCTACATGAAATAGAGTCTAGTCCACCAAGTTCAATTCCTTTTTCATTTAAGAAATTTTCAATTTTTTCTTTGCGATATTCATATTGATCTAATAAAGTTGCGTAAGCATTTAACTCTTCTGCTGGGTGTCTTAATACTTCTTCAAAGCTAAGCTCATTATTTTTAAATAAAGCTATTTTAGTTGATGTTGATCCTGGATTAATTGTTAGAATATTATAATTACGCATTATCATTTTTCTCCTCTAGTTCATTCTAGTCGATTTCATATTATTAAAAGTGTCTATTAAGGGATAGTATAAGCTTGTATCATTCTTATATACACTATACAACTGTATTATCTGTTGATGAAAGTCCTAATTCTTTCTAAAAGCATTTCTAAGGCTACAGAATTAAATCCACCTTCAGGAATAATCACATCTGCTTTTTTCTTACTAGGATCTACGAACTGCTCATGCATTGGTTTAACTGTATTTAAGTATTGGTCTACTACAGAGTCTATGTCTCTTCCTCTATCTTTTACGTCTCTAATTAATCTACGTAAAATGCGTACATCTGCATCCGTATCTACAAATACTTTAATATCACAAAGGTCACAAAGCTCTTGATTTTCAAAAATCAGAATGCCTTCTACAATTATAACTTTAGCTGGTTTTACTTTAATGGACTCCTCAAGTCTTGTATGTTTTACAAAAGAATATACAGGATGTTGAATAGTTTCCCCATCTTTAAGCCTCTGAATATGCTCAATCATTAAATCTGTATCAAATGCATTAGGATGGTCATAGTTAAGCTTTACACGCTCTTCAAATGGTAAATTTGAATTGGATTTATAGTAATAATCATGACAGAGCATGACAACATCATCACCAAAAGCTTCTTTGATTTTATTTGCTAAAGTTGTTTTGCCTGAACCTGTTCCTCCAGCCATACCAAGTACAATTATATGTTCCATAGTCTCCTCCACTTAATAACTTTTTCATCTATCATAACATACGTTATGTTGACTTTCCATAACTTGTTATTTCCATTTCATCTTCCTATGCTCAATGCCTTCTTCTAGGTATGACTCTGATATACTTTCAAATCCCAAACTTTCATAAAAAGGAATAATATAACTTTGGGCAGATATTTTAATCTGATGTGTACAATCTTGATTTTTTACAAATTGCATTGCATACTTCATCATTTCTCTTGCTAAACCTTGGTTTCTATAATTGCTGTGTACACAGACACGTCCAATGGAGTGCTCCTCATAGGCTACACCTTCATCTAAAATACGGCAGTAGGCTACGACTTTATCCGCATCGTATAGAAAGACGTGATAGGCTTGTTTATCTCTATCGTCTAAATCCTCATAAGAGCAACCTTGTTCTCCGATAAAAACTTCAAGTCTTAGTTTAATCAGGTCATAAAGTGCTTTAGGCGTTAAGTCATTAAAATGTTTAATTTCCCACGTCATTTTTCTTCTCTCCCTTTTACCTATATAGCCACCCCCCTTCCTATATCATAAGAAGGACGGAATATTTATTAATCTTCAGTATAGCCTTTATACATATATGGCATCTCACGCTTGTGCTGTGTTCTACGATTTGTTTTTTCAATAACTGCTAATGACTCTGGCTCAGTTGTACCTGTCTTAATGTACTCTTCAATAGCTTTATAAGTTACGCCCATTTCAAGTTCATCGGTTTGTCCTTCCCATAGTCCTGCGGATGGCGCCTTTGTTAAAATAGGCTCTGGTACATCAAGTTCTCTTCCAAGTTCTAATACTTCTTGCATAGTTAAGTCACTTAATGGGTTAAAGTCATAACCCCCATCACCCCATTTTGTAAAGTAACCCATAACCATTTCACTTAAGTTATCAGTTCCTACTACTAAATAGTTCAGTGTCTGTGCTACTGCATAAAGCGTGGTCATACGTAAACGTGGTTTAATATTAGCTACTGCTAAATCACTTAATTCGTGTTCTTCTTGTATTGTATCTTTAAGTGTATTAAACGTTCCTGCAATATTTACTTCTATTAACTTAATGCCAAAGGCATCTGCCACAAGCTTGGCATGGTCCATATCTGTAGATAATGAATTACAAGGCATACTAATACCAACTACATTTTCCTTACCTAATGCACGTACACATAGTGCTGTAACTGTAGCAGAGTCTTTCCCACCACTTTCTCCAACAACTACCCCTTTGCACCCTGATGCTTGAACGTGTTCACGAATCCAGTTTAGTCTATGTTCTAATGCTTTTGTACTCATATTTATTATCCTTTCTCTATTAGCTTTATCGTTTTAATTATTTTCATTATACCATAGTGTATCATTTTTCCCAATTTTATTATGTGCGGTTTCTATAATTGTATAGAGGCCTTTTTCCTTTATATAAAAGTAAACTTCATCGGGTAACATATAACGTATACTTTTGCCTTCTCTTAGCTTATTTCTAAGTAAGGTGGCACTCGCATCACTATGAATACTTTCTTTTACTTTGATAAATCTATCCCTATATTGTTTAAGTATAGGATTACCTGCTACAATTTCATCGACTTTATCTTCAGACCTTTCTAAAACAAGACATCTAAACTTTTCTAGAATTTCTTGATAACCAGGCCAAGAAGTAAGTACTTTAAGGTTATCTGACCCTAACGTCAACCAAATTTCATGGTCTTTATAATAGGCTTGTAACCTTCTTAATGTCTCAATGCTATTAAGTAAGATAGGTGCCCTTGCTTCTATAGTTGATACTTTAAAATAGGGATTTCGCTCACAGACTAGTTGGAGCATTTTAATCCTATACTCTGCACTTAATAAGTCTTTTTTAGGGTATAAATCTGACACAGGTATAAACATCACGCAATCCACTTGTTCAAAACTGCAATAGATTTGTTCTGCTAAAGAAAAATGTGAATTGGTAGGTGGATTAAAAGAGCCTCCAAAAGCCACTATCACTTGTTTCATTCTTTAACCTTTCATTTAATATTTAGTTTTTTTCTTCTATTACTATGTGTAAGTATCTTCTCTTTCATTCTTTTTCAATTCTCTTATCTGATATTTCCAGTATAGAAATAGGTGTCAAAATCCATGCTAATAATAGTTTCATATTAAATTTATTTTCTAAAGGAGACTCGACGATGCCTAAAGATAGTCAAATAGATAATAAACAAAAACGCATGAAAAAATGCAACAATCAAACACCACTTACTGCAGAGGCACAAAATCATAATCCTAATGCCAAGAAACATTCTATACATCGTGAAGGTTTTCAAAGTCAGCACATTAATTAATCTATGAGAAGGTATAGCGCAATGCTATACTTCTTATAAAATGAACAGTCCCCTGATTAAATAATAAAAGCTCTATGAAACTCATTGTATTTCTAGTTTCATAGAGCTTTTATTATTAGAACTTCCTAAAATAATTAAGTATGATTTTCTATTTTATCTTTATGACTGTCTCATAAAAACCTTCAACCCATTCTTTATTTACATAAGTAATTCCCTCAATTATTTTGTAAACCATTTCTACACGTTTTCCTTGTGCATTGTAAGTTACTAAGTCTTTATCTAATGGTGATAGTAGCATTTCACTTATATACTGATTTGCTTCCACTTTAGGAATAGCTTGATTGAGTTTAGAATCAAGTTGAATACTTTTGAATGGTTCAGATTCTACTCCATTAATCTTAACATTAATCTTTACCGATGCCACTTTTTCATCATAACTTACATGGGTCGACCCAAATAAATTTGGCAGCATTCTTGCTTGTATCCATGTACCTTGTTCATCTACTGTTAATAGATTGATATATGTAATGTCTTCTATTAAAGCATCTTGTGTTGTAATCACTTCAACCTTTGGAAGTGCCTTACTTGCCTTAATAGTCACAGCTTGTTTACCCATTTCAGACCATCTATTGATGACAACTTGCTTTTTATACTTTCTTTGTTGGCCTACATAAGGGTCATTGAGATAGATATATTCATCATCATATCCCACTGCTACCATAGCATGTTCCGCTGTCTTCCATTCGATTGTCTTGCCCTCTAGCGTTGTCCAATATGTTTTTTTGCTATCTACATTAAGCATTCCTATAGTAGTCCATAGTATAACAGGCTTCCCTTCATCTAATGCTTGATAGACCTGACTAAAGTCTCCGCCACTCAAATCTTCACCTCTACCCGGTAAATACTTTTCTATTATAGGCAAAATGCCATCTTTAAAAATTCCAAAGCCATTTCTACTAAAAGGATCCCCTATAAATCCTTTACTTGGGTCTCCTCCATATAACTTGCCTTTACTTGTATAAGGTACAGGCACTTTCACTACCTCTCTTGCAATCTGCTCCTTAGATACCTGAACACCATGATATTGTAGCAGCATGGTAAGTGCCGTTAATTCACACCCTGTTGGTAGCTCTGGTTTTTGACTTATAATCGGTACCCCTTCTATCATCACCCGTTGATTTGCAAATAGCATTGAATTCCAGAGTATGCTAACTAGTAAAAAGCAAATAATTACTATCTTATTTTTTCTCTTCATCCCCTTAACTCCTTTATAGGTTTTACCATAAAATTCCAATACTGTTATTATACTGAATTTCAGGCTTTTTGCAAACTAATTTACACAGTAGTATAAAAAAGAGGAAGCAATTAGTCTTAATAACTAATTGCTTCCTCTTTTTTTAGGGAGAGTACGTTTAACTGAACTTTCTAATTGTCTTTTTCATAACGCGTTTTACATCTCTAACCATATCTTTCATTGCTGAACGTGTATGAGCCATCATTCAATCCCTCCATGACATAGTTTCACTCCTATTGCTTAGGCAACAAAGTGAGGATTTTGAAGCAAACCTTACTTTACAAGTAATTTCTACTCCCTTTAAATCCGTCTGTTTAACGGTTTGAAAAATGTGTAACTTAATGCTTTGTTACATTCTTAGTATAAGTAGTTTTATGATTTTTATAAGAGCTTATTGATTCCTAAAACGGATTAATTTAACATTTTTATTTTTAAATCGGTATAATCTTGTCCTAGCTTTAATATATTTAACATATAAACTTGTTTCAAAAGAGGGGGATAAAAAATGGCAAAAAATAAAAGAGGTCCTTGGGCCAAAAAAGAAAAAAACTGGCGTGGTACTTGTCCACTTTGCAGCAGACCTCGCGTAAAACTTCTATGGGATAAAAACAAAATCAAGGTTTGCAAGCGCTGTGCCGCTCATAAAGATTAATTTCTTCATAAATTTTTTACTCCAAAGGGCTTTTGCCCTTTATTTTTTTGGGGTATTGGATTAAAATAGAGATAATATACACAAATGAATTCTTTTTGAAGATTAGAGAGGTACTTCTTATGTCAAATGAAATAAATTCATCTAACTTTGTTAAAAACATTGTTATCGATGACCTTGAAAGCGGCAAGCATAAAGAGATTATTACACGTTTTCCTCCAGAACCAAATGGCTATCTTCATATTGGCCATGCAAAGTCAATTTGTCTTAACTTTGGTTTAGGCGCTGAATTTAAGGGCCAAACAAACCTTCGTTTCGATGATACAAATCCTGTAAAAGAAGATACAGAATACGTTGAATCTATCAAGGAAGATGTCAAATGGCTTGGGTTTGCTTGGGATAACCTTTACTTTGCGTCTGACTACTTTGATACTATGTATGAAAAAGCAATTCTTCTTATCAAAAAAGGCTTAGCATATGTATGTGACCTTACACCAGAAGAAATGCGTGAATATCGTGGGACACTTAGTGAACCAGGTAGACCAAGTCCATATAGAGATCGTAGCATAGAAGAAAACTTAGATCTACTTGAACGCATGAAAAATGGTGATTTCCCAGATGGCTCTAAGGTGCTTCGTGCAAAAATTGATATGTCTTCACCAAATATTAACTTCCGAGACCCTATCATCTACCGTATTGCACACTCTACACACCATAACACAGGTGATAAATGGTGTATCTACCCAATGTATGACTTTGCTCATCCATTAGAAGATGCTATCGAAGGTATTACACACTCTATTTGTACATTAGAGTTTGAAGACCATAGACCTCTCTACGACTGGTTTGTTCGTGAATGTGAGATGGAAAGTGCACCTCGCCAAATCGAGTTTGCTCGTCTTAACATGACAAACACCGTTATGAGTAAACGTAAACTTAAACAACTTGTAGATGAGCATATAGTTGATGGCTGGGATGACCCTCGTATGCCAACTATTGCAGGTCTTAGAAGACGTGGTTACACCCCAGAAGCCATTCGTACATTCTGTCGTGAAATCGGTGTATCTAAGGCAGACTCTACAGTAGATAGCCAAATGCTTGACTACTTCCTTCGTGAAGACCTTCTTCCAAAAGCACCACTTCTTATGGCAGTTATGAAACCACTTAAACTTGTGATTACTAACTACCCAGAAGGCCAAGTGGAGATGCTTGAAATTGAAAATAATGCTAAAGATGAGACAGCTGGTACTCGCCTTGTTCCATTCTCTCGCGAAATTTATATTGAGCAAGAAGACTTCATGGAAGAACCAATTAAGAAATACTTCCGTCTCTTCCCAGGTAATGAAGTACGCCTTAAAGGTGCTTACTTTGTTAAATGTACCGACGTTATTAAAGATGAATCTGGCAACGTAGTAGAAATTCACTGTACTTATGACCCAGAGACTAAGAGCGGTTCTGGCTTTACAGGACGTAAAGTTAAAGCTACAATTCACTGGGTAAATGCAAGTGATGCTGTTCCATGTGACTTCAACTTATTTGAGCCACTTATCTTAGATGATCTACCTGAAAATGAAGGCAAACACTTCTTAGAACAAATCAATCCAAACTCTCTTGAAACAGTTAAAGGTTTCATTGAGTCAACAGGAAGTCAAGGTATTCAACCTTCAGATAAATTCCAATTTGTACGTCACGGTTTCTTTACTGCAGATTCTAAGTACTCTACACCTGAACACCTTGTGTTCAACCGTATCGTATCACTTAAAAGCTCTTTTAAACTTGGTTAACGTTTCCTTTCCATTTTATAAAAGCCTAGGTCCTCCAGGACCTAGGCTTTTGATTGTCTTCTAAATAAAATATATGCTCTTCTAAACTACTTCAATTTATAAATAAATTGAGTACCTTGTTCTCCTACAAACCCTACTGTTCCACCTTCAGGTAATGTAATTTCTATGTTTCCTGTTAAATAAGTATTTTCTACATTCATTCCATTTTGATCATATACCATAACAGCACTATGACTTGGAATAGTTAATGTAATTGTTTTTCCTGCTAATGTACTTGGCACCTTAAACCATCTTGTATAACCCTCTTCACCAATAGTACAAATCGCTTCTTTTACATTTGCAAGCTCCACTGCACTTGCTCCATCTACGAAAATAGATGCACCATATTTCATGTATTCCATATCATCTACTTCATACATCGTAATATCTGATAAGTCACGTCCACCCATTCCTGGAATTTGTACATGTGCTACAGCTTCTGTTTCACTTACAATTTTATTTGTACCTATGTAGCCTGGTGCCTCAGGATTGAAGCCTATGTATGTTATTGGTAATTGCATATACATTTGGCTACTATACTTTTCATTCGCCAAATAATAAACCCTTCCCACTCTCTTATTCCATGCACTCATAACTTCTTCAGGTACAAGATTTGGCTCTACTTTTTGGAGTTGATACTCAGACACAGGTAATGTACCTATCCCAGGGATAGATGCATTTCCTCTCACCCATAAGTATTTCTCTCCATTTGTTTCTTCAACTACTTCAACCCTTGCTCCATCAGCACCTACAAAGTTACCTTCTTGTGTGTAGTTAAAGGTTTGTTTCGTTGCAGGTACGTTACACATCTCTAAGTTTAATGCACCTTCAGTAGTAATCTCAACCTTAAAGGCACTCATATTATTCATATAAATCCCGCTGTCTTGTATTAAATCTTCTGGCATTGTTGCTAACACAGGTGCTTGTGGTGTTTGCACAGGTTTAACTTCTTCAATAACACCTTTACTTTGTAATTGTTGTAACAACATATCCGTTGCTAACATTTGATTGTATGTACTTGCACTTCCTGAAGATAAAACCACGGCTGCCATATTATGCTCTGGTAATACTATTAGACTCGCATGATAAAGCTGTGTGTCTCCACCTTTTACTAATGCTTTAATGTCATATTCATTGAATGGGTAAACTTGCATGCTATCCCATCCTAATCCATATGCAACACTATTGTCTCCTGACTCTGGCCACATACCTTGGCTAGCTTCAAAGTTTTCCATAGCAACTTGTGTCTCTAGTGTTAATGACTTTTCATTACCTCTCATAAATAACTCCGCGAATTTACAAAGCTCTTCTGCTGTTGAATAGATACCACCAGTCCCAATAACATTTACGCTATCTGCTAATACTTCTTGTTGATTCATTGGGTTATAAGTCTTTGCCAACTGTAATTGATCAAATGTATCTTGTGGTGTCTTCGTATTGTTAAGTCCTAAAGGTTCTGTGAATGATGTATGGATAAATGTTGTGAAATCTATACCACTTACACGTTCTACTACTATTTCTGCTAATGTAAATCCATCGTTACAATACACAGAATATGCACCAGGATCTGCTTTTAATCTCTGCTCTTTTAAAAGTGCAAGTAATTGATCATGCGCTTTAGTATCAGCATCCTCAAATAAGAAAGCATCATTGAACGATGAACCCATTAAACCTGATGAATGGTTTAAGAGCATTCTCACTGTAATTTGCTTATATCTTTCATCTTTCATTTCAAACTCTGGTATGTAGGTTGTTACTGGTTGGTCTAAGTCTACTTTGCCTTCTTCTACTAATTTCATAATAGCAGCTGTTGTAAACATCTTACTTGTTGAACCAATCCCATACATTGTCTGTGCATCTAATGAACCATTTTCAGTTTTACTGTATACCCCCTCTGTTCCAGAAAAAACGATTTCTCCATTATCAATCAAAGCATATTGCAAACTTGTAGCCCCTAGCATAGTTGCATGCATTTTTGCCTTTGTTTGTATCATTTGTGCTGGGTCTGCCTGTTGTGTTTGGCCTATAGATGTATTAATCTCTTCTGCTTTAAGTACTTGTGTAGGCATAACCTGTAATGCAAGTAACATTGCTAAACTTATTATCCACTTTTTCTTCATGACATTGCCCCTTTTCTATTTATTGCTATCTCTTCTATTATAACCTATAAATATAAATTTTTTCTTAAGTATCTTGTATTTTCTTAGTTAATCTATTTTTATTGAATTCTTATAGCATTTTTACTCAATATAAAAAGCAGACTGCTCAGGCAGTCTACCTCTACATTTATAACTTAGTTTAATTTATCTTCGAAGATTTCAATCTCTGCTTTTTCTCTAACACTATTGATATATGCTTCAAATAATTTATATTGTTTTTCTTGTAATACAGCTTGTTCTGCTGATGTTTTAGCTTCTTCAAATGGTGCTACTACTTCATCTGTTAAACCTGTCGTTTTGATTAGGTGATAACCAAATTGTGTTTTAACAGGACCTGATACTTCACCTTCTTTAAGGTCTTTTGCACCTGCTAAGAAGTCTGCATCATATTGTGTAGAGTTATAAGGAATAAATCCTAATGCCCCACCTTGATCTTTTGTTCCATCTGTTCCGTATTGAGCAGCAAGTTCTTCAAAGGTTTTACCTTCTTCGTATTCCTTTTTA
Source organism: Niameybacter sp. (assembly GCF_036655075.1). Lineage (NCBI taxonomy): Bacteria > Bacillati > Bacillota > Clostridia > Lachnospirales > Lachnospiraceae > Niameybacter > Niameybacter sp. The sequence continues at coordinate 49,934 of NZ_JAVVQU010000016.1, forward strand.
ATACTTTTAGCTTCATCTTCTGTTGCAACTAAAATATGTGCCATATTTGCACCTGCTGCTGTTGTATATTTTGCAATATTTTCTTCATAGTAAGTTTTTGCTTCATCTTCATTAACTGCTGCATCTTTTGTAACTTGTTCCATTGTTTGAGCAATGATTAAGCTTTCTTTTACAAATTCTTTATAGCTTTCTGGTGTCATACCTTGTTGTGAAAGTGCTGTAGTAAATGCTTCATCTGTTGTAAGCCCATTAGCTGCTTTGATTTGTTCAATTTGTTCATTGATTTCTTCATCTGTAATGCTAATACCATTTTCATCTGCTTGTTGAACCACTAATTTAGATTCTACTAAGTAATCTAAAATAAGTTTTTGTTGCTCTTTATAGTAAGTCATTGCCTCTTCATTTTGTTTGAATTCTGGACCAAATTGCATCATCATTATTTGTTCAAGGTATACAAGCTCTGTATTAAGCTCTGCAAGAGAAATCGTTTGATCATTTACTTTTGCTACGATAATTTTTTCTGCTTCTGCATTTTCCTTATCTTTATCCTCTTGTGTCTTTTGTTCTGTTGCAGCACCTTCTGATGGCTTTGCTTCTGTAGAGTTACAACCTACAGCAGCCATAGTCATTGTTGCAAGTCCAAGAATGGCCACAAGTTTCTTAAATTTTTTCATCTCAATTCTCCCTATGTGTTTTAATTATTTTTATTATATCTTAAAAATCTTAACAACATATAAATAAAATTTATATACTTTGTGATATCCTATTCTATGATACTTGTTTTTTTCTAATTATGCTATACTATTTTTACAATAAATACTTTAATGTATTATTTATGCTAATAAACTAATCGGATTAAATAAAAAGAACTATTTTCTAATAGACCGGATGTCTACCTCCTGTTTATCTTAAATAGTTCTTTTTTGTTATGTGCTTACTGTGTGCCTTGTTAGTATCTGTTATATACGCCTTATTCTATACTGTTCTTTTATTAGTAAATACCTTTATATTTTTCAAATATATGTAAAAGCTATTGACGTAGGCCCTTAGATGTTTTATGCTATGAACATAGTTCATTTAAAGAGGTGAGAATATGTCCCGTATTATTGAAAATCCAAAGGAACTTATTTTATCAACTGCCTCAAAGCTTGCACATACTGAAGGCATTGCTTCTCTTAATATGCGCAAAGTCGCTTCAGAGTGTGATATTGCACTAGGTACCATTTATAACTATTTTCCTACTAAAATGGATTTAACGATTGCTATTATTGAAGATTTTTGGAATGACTGCTTTAGAGAATTTCATCATGCTTATGACTCTAGCCTAGACTTTTTCAAACAACTTGAGGTACTATACTTCTACATGTTTAACTATTTAGAACAGTTTCGAGGGTCTTGGTTAAAAGATTTATCTAGTTTACCGGACTTACATAAAAAACAAGGAAAAGCTAAAGAACTGGCCTATATGGAACACTTTCTAAATATTTTTGAAGAACTTATTGAAAGTCACCATATTCATTTTGATGCCACAGTTTATGTTACTTTAGGTAAGAAGCGTCTACTCGAATTTATTTTCTCTAACTTTATTTCAATGCTCAAAAATAATCAGCGAGACTATGAATACTTTGATCTAATTCTAAAACGTATTTTACTTCCCTAATCATATCTTACTTAAGATATGATTTTTACAGCTCATTAAATGAACAACGTTCAACTAATAAGGAGAATTATTATGCAATATCCTTATTTATGCTTCTATACTATTAAGATTGTGCTTTTACAAGTTTACCTACTAAAATAGTAAACCAAATTAGTGCCCCCCCCATTAAAGCATGGGCAAGGCCAGCCATATGACTTAGACCATTCATATCTAATCCCTGAACTTGTAAGATACCTCTTACTAACATAGTTATAATTGTAGCACCAAAGGCAATATGATAAAAGATAAACCACGCCTTACTTTGCTTTAAATTACTTAAATTAAAACTTTTCTCTACTAGTAAAACAATCATAAAGAAAATGAATCCAAGTACTAGTACATGTGTATGTAAACCTCTTAATATCGTTTGTCCTTCGAATCCTACTATTTTAGTAAACTCTCTATAAAATACCCCTAGACTTAATCCTAGAAACAAATAAATCATTGCTGCATTATAATGTTTTTTCATTGCATACTCCTTAATTTATAATTATTATCTTTTACTATACTCTATTATATCATGTTTTATTGCAATTTCTACTGTAAAATAATCTTAATACTGTACAACGTATAATTAAAACCCTCTTTCAATATATATAAGCAATAAAATAACAATTCCAAAGAGGTGTCTATATGAAAAAAATTTATCTAGTTATTTTCTTCTGTTTTTTATTTACTACATCCTTGTGTGCAAGTGAACCTACTTCTATACTCGGTACACTTTCTTCCGCTTCCATTCAATTAGAATTTGAAAGTCAAAAAGTCACACCCTATACTGCATTAGAATTAGATTACATTCCCGTTTCTACACTCCGTCAACTAGGATTTCCTGTTGACTATGATCAACTAACTAGTAAGATCACGATTCATAGGCCTAACCAGATTTTATTATCTGACACATCTACTCTTACTTTAGTTTCAAAGCCCTATACTGTATATGATGCTGAAATATGGATAGATGGATTTAAGACTCATGGGATTATTTGTGAGGGTAATGTCCTTATTCCTATTGGTGCATTACGCCAACTCTTTCATATAGAAATAAATGATACAACTTATAAAATGACGCCCAAAGAACCTCTACATATTACTGCAACTGCTAATTTAATTGAAAACAATCTTCCAACGCCCATTTCTATATCCCTTATCGACTTATACTGGGATAATGGTTTTATTATGCAGCCTAGTCACTATGATGTAGCACCATTAGAAACTCTTTCTCGTTCAACCAACACACTCCATAATAATAAACGCTACATCACCACATTAATCAAAAGTGCTACAGGCAGAGAGTTGAATTATACTAATGAAAGTATGTTCGGACAAACAAATGGCCTTCTTTTTGACAACTATACACGAATGAACTTACTGGCTGATTTAGACTTAGGTGATCCCATTGATTTTGCTACTTTAGTTTGGGCTGAATCTACAGTCAACACAAAATCACTCTCTAGTAAAACACCTTACCTTGTATGGACTAATATTGATTTACAAAGCACTTTTATTTTTGAAGGCTCTAAAGGAAACTGGCAGCTTATTAAACACTTCCTATGCTCTACAGGTAAAACTTCTTCTCCAACCCCTAAAGGTTCTTTTGCACTAACTCATAAAGTTCCCTATTTTGGTCTTGAAAAAGGCTATCGCTGCAAAAATGCTTTTGGCTTTATCGGTACAACTTATCTCTATCACTCTGTTATGTTCGACAAGAGTGGAAGTTACTTGCTCCAAGGTAAAGGGGATCTTGGGCAACGTGCATCTGCTGGTTGCATACGTCTTTCTGTAGAGCATAGTGAATGGTTCTATAACAATATGATAAATGGCACCACTGTTTTAATCGATTAATATAAAAAGAAGGCTCTCTCAACACGTGATAGCCTTCTTTTTATATTAAAGTTATTTTCTTTTTGCAGATTTCCCCGCTGTTCTAGTCCCTTTATAACTTGTACTATTCATTGACTTACCTTGTTGATTAGCTGGTCCTCTATTAGTACTATTTCCTGTTATTTTACTTGTGGCCTTACTTGCACCTTTGACATTTTGCCCACGTCCCGTACCTTGGCCTTTACCTGCACCTTGACCCTTTTTAGCACCTTGGTTATTGCCCACACCTTGCCCACGACCATTTCCTTGGCCTTTGTATCCACCTCTACTAAAACGATCTTCACGAGGGCGAATAAGGCATTTAGGACCATGTCCAATAAGATCTTCTCTTTCTGCTTTAACTAATGCAGCATAGACAATATCATACTTTTTAGGATTACTAAATTGAAGAAGAGCACGTTGCATCGCTTTCTCTTCTTTAGTACGTGGTATATAGACTTCTTCCATTGTCATTGGGTCTAAGCCTGTATAGAACATAGTTGTAGATAATGTTCCTGGTGTAGGATAAAAATCTTGTACTTGTTCTGGTTGGTAGTGGATATCCCTTAAATATTCAGCAAGCTCAATTGCTGTATCTAGTGTACTACCTGGATGGCTAGACATAAGGTATGGAATAATATATTGTTTCTTTCCAAGTTGTTCATTTATTTTAAAGAATTTCTCTCTGAATTTGTCATAAGTTTTACCCGCTGGTTTACCCATATACTTAAGTACCTTAGCAGAAATATGTTCTGGAGCTACTTTAAGTTGACCACTTACATGGTGTTCAATAAGCTCTTTAAAGAATGTATCATCTTTATCAGCCATGATGTAGTCATAGCGTAGGCCTGAACGTACAAAAACTTTCTTAACCTTAGGAATTTCTCTCAGTTTTCTAAGCACACCTAAGTACTCTTTATGATCTACATCCATATTCTTACATAAAGTTGGTGCTAAACACTCTTTATGTTTACATACTCCAGCTTTAAGCTGCTTAGAACATGCAGGTCCTCTAAAGTTAGCTGTAGGACCACCTACATCATGAATATACCCCTTAAAGTCTGGTAACTCAGTCATCTCTTCTGCCTCTTGTAGAATAGAGTCCTCACTTCTACTTTGAACAATACGACCTTGATGGAATGTTAAAGCACAGAAATGGCAGCTACCAAAGCACCCTCTAGAGCTTACAATACTAAATTTAACTTCCTCAATAGCTGGAATCCCACCATCTTTTTCATAAATTGGATGGTATGTTTTCATATATGGTAAGCTATACACTTGATCTAATTCTTCTCTTGTGAGTGGCATAGCTGGTTTGTTCTGTACTAGATATTTATTGCCATGTTGTTGAAGAATGGTTTTTCCAGTAACAGGGTCTTGTTCTTGATACTGCACTTTGAAGGCTTGTGCATATTTTATTTTGTCCTCACTCACTTCTTTAAATGAAGAAATTTCTACATAGTCATACACATAATCTTTGTCATCTACTAAGAAACATGTTCCATTAATGAAAGAAATATATTTGGCACGTAATCCATCATTTAAAGCATGGGCAACTTCTACAATTTGATTTTCACTCATTCCATATATAAGTAAGTCTGCACCGCTATCTACTAGAATAGATTTACGGACACTATTACTCCAGTAGTCATAATGTGCAAAACGTCTAAGACTTGCTTCAATCCCACCTATAACAATATCAACATCTCTATAGGCTTCTCTAATTTTGTTACAATATACAATAGTTGAACGGTCTGGTCTAAGTCCCATTTTTCCACCTGGTGAATAAAGGTCCTTTTCTCTCATTCTCTTAGATACAGAGTAATGATTTACCATAGGGTCCATGTTTCCTCCATTCACAAGGAAGGCAAGCCTTGGTTTTCCTAGTTTCATAAAGTCCTCTGTTGTCTTCCAATCTGGTTGAGCAATAATGCCTACTTTGTAACCAGCAGCTTCTAATACACGTGATATAATTGCAGTACCAAAACTATGGTGATCTACATAGGCATCAGCTGTTACAAGTACAAAATCACACTCATCCCAACCTCTTTCTATCATGTCTTCTCTACATATTGGCAAAAACTTTTTTTCGCTCATAAGGTTTATATTTCCTCTCTATCATTATGTATAGTTTACTAATAGCAGTCTTACCTATTAAGTTCTATACTTTAATATTAAAATATCTATAACTTAATTAAATATTTACTTACATTTATCTATAACAATACCATTTATAATATAAGCTATCTTGTATAATAACATTTTTTTATGAAAAAAGGAACTTAATCAAGTTCCTTTCCACTTTATTCTATATGTTTCAGATACTTAAGTATTGCCTATGCACAAATGAAGTATACTTTAAATGCTTAATAATAAGTTTCTTGTATTCTATTTATTAACGTTATATTAGTTAAAGAAATACAAAAATCCTCTAGACCTATTATTCAATAAGCCTAGAGGATTTTTTTTAGTGGTCGCTATAGGGCTCGAACCTATGACCCCCTGCTTGTAAGGCAGGTGCTCTC